>CALCWL010000236.1 GCA_937906285.1 uncultured Rhodanobacter sp.
GCACTCCAACAACGCCGACCAGACGCTGGAGCGCATCCTCAACTTCTTCCCCGAATCGGCGCACAAGAACGTGCTGATGAACCTGGCCCTGAACCTGCGCGCGGTGATCAGCCAGCGTCTGGTGATCGGCAAGGATGGCCGCCGCATCCCGGCCGCCGAGGTGCTGCTGAACACGCCGCTGATCCGCGACATGATCCGCCGCGGCCAGATCCACGAGATCAAGGACGCCATGGACCGCAGCCTGCAGGAAGGCATGCAGACCTTCGACCAGTCGCTGTACAAGCTCTACAAGGAAGGCCGCGTGGAACTGGACGAGGCGTTGAGCAAGTCCGATTCGCGCGATGGCCTGGCCCTGAAGATCCGTCTGGCCGAAGGCGGCAACAGCAGCGCCGAACTGGCCGGCAACGATCCGTACGGAATGGGGTTCTGAAGGGCCGGGAATAGGGAATGGGGAATAGGGAATCGGAAAAGCCAAGCGCGGAACGCAGCGCCCGCCCTTGCAGTCCCTATTCCCTATTCCCTATTCCCTGCTCAAGGAGCATCCGGCTGCGCCTCCGGCGCCGCACGCTGAAACGCTTCCAGCTCGTTGCAGGCGGCGTGGATGCGCGCAATGGTGGGGTAGTCGTCGAGCGGGAGTTTCCAGCGGAGGGCGTTGTAGACCTGCGGCACCAGGCAGGCGTCGGCCATGCTCGGGGTTTCGCCGTGGCAGTAGCGGCCGGTAGCGGCGCTCTCTGCCAGCATGGCCTCGATCGCCTTGAAGCCCGCGTCGATCCAGTGCCGTGACCAGGCCGCACGCTGCTCCTCGGTGGCGCCGAATTCCTTCTCCAGATGCTGCAGCACGCGCAGGTTGCCCAGCGGGTGGATGTCGCAGCACACCGCCATGGCCAGCGCGCGAACCTGGGCGCGGCCGCGGGCGTCGACCGGCAGCAGCGCGGTCTCCAGTTCCGGGTGCATCTCGTCCAGATACTCCATGATCGCCAGCGACTGGGTCAGCACGCGATCCCCGTCGCACAGCACCGGCACGGATTCGAACGGATTCAGCGCCCGGTATTGCGCCGTGTGTTGCTGGCCGCCATCGCGCACCAGATGCACCGGCCGCGTCTCGTAGGTCAGGCCTTTCAGGTTCAGCGCGATGCGCACGCGGTAGGCGGCGCTGGAACGCCAGTAGCCGTAAAGCACCAAGCCGGTCGCCATGAGCGGTCCCCCCTGCGTGGATTGCCTGCAGTTTAGCCACAAGTGCAGCCGTTGCGCGCGCCGGCGCCTCGTCGGCCCGGCATGCCTCGCCAGGCGGCGTTTGCATCACTGACGCGGCCCCCGGACAATAAGCGGTTGCAGCCGGTTCTGGCTAGCCCCCACCCTCCAACGGAGTTGTGCCGTGTCCGTCATCCGCATGAGCGACCTCGACCTGCGCAACCAGCGCGTGCTGATCCGCGAGGATCTCAACGTGCCGATCGACGAACAGGGCCGGATCACTTCCACCCAACGCCTCGACGCCGCGCTGCCCACGATCCGGGCCGCCCGCGACACGGGCGCGAAGGTCATGGTGATGTCGCACCTGGGTCGGCCGAAGGAAGGCCAGTTCGACGCCGAATCCTCGCTGGCACCGGTGGCGCTGTGGCTGAGCAGCCAGCTGGACCAGCCGGTGCAGCTGGTGGCCGACTACCTGGTCAACGGCGTGGAGGTCGCGGCCGGCGACGTGGTGCTGCTGGAGAACTGCCGCATGAACGTCGGCGAGGGCAAGGACGACGAAGCGCTGGCGAAGAAGTATGCCGCGCTGTGCGACATCTTCGTGATGGACGCGTTCGGCACCGCACACCGCGCGCAGGCCTCCACTCATGGCGTGATCAAGTACGCCCCGATCGCCGCCGCCGGCCCGCTGCTGTGCGCCGAGCTTGATGCGCTGGGCAAGGCGATGGAACACCCGGCACACCCGCTGCTGGCGATCGTGGCCGGCTCCAAGGTGTCCACCAAGCTGACCCTGCTGGAGAACCTGATCGGCAAGGTCGACCAGCTGATCGTCGGCGGCGGCATCGCCAACACCTTCATCGCCGCGATGGGACACTCGGTCGGCAACTCGCTGGTGGAGATGGATCTGCTCGACGCGGCGAAGAAGGTGCTCGCCGACGCGAAACGCCGCGGCGCCGAGGTGCCGATGCCGGTCGACGTGGTGGTGGCGCCGGCGTTCTCGGCGCAGGCGCCGGCCACGATCAAGCCGGTCGACCAGGTGGGCACCGACGAGATGATCCTCGACATCGGACCGCAGACCGCCAGGATCTACGCCGACCTGATCGCCAAGGCCGGTACGGTAGTGTGGAATGGCCCGGTCGGCGTGTTCGAGTTCGACGCGTTCGGCAAGGGCACCGAAACGCTGGCGCGTGCGATCGCCGCGTCGAAGGCGTTCTCCATCGCCGGCGGCGGCGATACCCTGGCCGCGGTGGACAAATACGGCATCGCCGACCAGGTTTCCTACATCTCCACCGGCGGCGGCGCATTCCTGGAGTTCCTCGAAGGCAAGGAGCTGCCCGCGGTGGCCGCACTGAAGGCACGAGCCGCGAAGTAATGCTCTGCCTGTTCGACCTCGACGGCACCCTGATCGATTCCGAGCACGGCATCACCGCCTGCGTGAAGCACGCGCTGGCGCGGCTGGACGTGCCGGCGCCCGCGCACGAGGAGCTGCGCGGCTGGATCGGCCCGCCGCTGCGGCACAGCTTTGCGCCGCTGCTGGACCACGATGCCGAACGCATCGAGGCCGCGGTGGCGTACTACCACGAGCGCTTCGACACCCACGGCTGGCGCGAGCACGCGGTCTATCCGGGTATCGAGTCGTTGATCGAACGGTTGCGCGTCGCGGGCCACCAGCTTGCCGTGGTCACCAGCAAGCCGCACCGGCACGCCGCGCCGATCGTCGCCCATCTGCCGTTCGGCGACGCGTTCCTGCGCCTGTACGGTCCGCACCCGGGCAGCGCCCACAGCGAGAAGGCCGCGATGATCGGCGAGGCGCTGGCCGACTTCGGTTGCGACCCGGGCGACGCGGTGATGATCGGCGACCGCCACTTCGACATCGACGGCGCGGTGGCCAACCGGATACGCGGCCTCGGCGTGCTGTGGGGCTTCGGCAGCCGCGCGGAACTCGAACACGCCGGCGCCCATGCCGTTGCGGCGACGCCGGACGAACTGGCCGGGTTGCTGCTCGGCTGAGCCAACGCAGCGCCCTTATCGGCCGGTCCAGCGCATCGCTTTGGTAGGAAGGAGCCCGCTGGCGGGCGATGCTTTCTTACCAACAGCATCGCCCGCGAGCGGGCTCCTACAAGAGCTCACGAGCTTCAGCGAAGGGTGCGCTTCACCGCGTCGACCACGTGGGCCACGGTGAAGCCGAAGTGCTCGAACAGCTGTGGCGCAGGCGCCGAGGCGCCGAAGGTGGTCATGCCGACCACTTCGCCGTCCAGGCCCACGTACTTGCGCCAGAAGTCGGCGCTGGCCGCCTCCACCGCCACGCGGGCGCGGCACCAGCCGGGGAGTACGCCCTCTCGGTATTCCAGCGGCTGCGCGTCGAACACTTCGGTGCACGGCATCGACACCACGCGCACCGCCACGCCCTGCTGCGCCAAGGCGCGGGAAGCCTCCATCGCCAGCTCCACTTCCGAGCCGGTGGCGATCAGGATCGCCTGGAACTTCGTGTCCAGCGGATCGGACAGCACGTAGCCGCCACGCATGATGTCGACCACCTGCTGCGCACTGCGCTGCTGGTGCCTCAGGTTCTGCCGCGAGAACACCAGGCAGGCCGGTTGGCCCTTGCGTTCGATCGCCGCCTTCCACGACACCGCCGATTCCACCGCATCGCACGGGCGCCACAGCTGGTTGTTCGGGATGTAGCGCAAGGACGCCATGTGCTCGACCGGCTGGTGGGTCGGGCCGTCCTCGCCCAGGCCGATCGAGTCGTGCGTGTAGACGTGGATCGCATGCGCCGGGATCAGCGCGCTCATGCGCACCGCGTTGCGCGCGTAGTCGGAGAACACCAGGTGCAGCGCCAGGCCGGTGCCGATCGCGGTCATGCCGAACTCGCGCACGCCGTAATAGACGTAGTTGCCCTTGCCGTCCGCGCTGTCGCCGGTGCCGGCGTCGAGGCTGCCCTTCCACTTGGTGAGGTTGGAGCCGGCCAGGTCGGCCGAGCCGCCGATCAGCTCCGGCAGCAGCGGCGCGAACGCCTCGATGCTCATTTGCGAGGCCTTGCGCGAGGCCACTTCGGGGCCGTCGGCCTGCAGCTTGTCGATGAACGCCTGCGACTTCGCGGCCCAGTCGGCCGGCAGTTCGCCGCTCATGCGGCGCTTGAACTCGGCGGCCAGTTCCGGATGCGCGGCGGCGTACTGCGCGAAGGCGTCGTTCCAGGCCTGTTCGGCAGCGGCGCCCTTGGCCTTGTGATCCCAGCCGGCGTAGATCTCGGCCGGGATCTCGAACGGCGCATGGTTCCAGCCAAGCTGCGCGCGGGCGGCGGCGATCTCGTCCTTGCCCAGCGCGGCGCCGTGGCTTTCCTCCTTGCCCTGCTTGTTCGGCGCGCCGAAGCCGATGATGGTCTTGGCGCAGATCAGGGTGGGTTTGTCGTGCTGCGCGGTGGCCTTCGCGATCGCCTGCCTGATCGCCTCGGCGTCGTGCCCGTCCACGCCGCGGATCACGTTCCAGCCGTAGGCCTCGAAGCGCGCCGGCGTGTCGTCGGTGAACCAGCCGTGCACCTCGCCGTCGATCGAGATGCCGTTGTCGTCGTAGATCGCCACCAGCTTGCCCAAGCCCCAGGTGCCGGCCAGCGAGGCGACCTCGTGCGAGATGCCTTCCATCAGGCAGCCATCGCCGAGGAACACCCAGGTGTGGTGATCGACCACGTCATGGCCGGGGCGATTGAAATGCGCCGCCAACACCTTTTCGGCCAGCGCGAAGCCGACCGCGTTGGCCAGGCCCTGGCCGAGCGGGCCGGTGGTGGTTTCCACTCCCGGCGTCTCGCTGGCTTCCGGATGGCCGGCGGTCTTCGAGTGCAGCTGGCGGAAGCGCTTCAGCTGCTCCATCGGCAGGTCGAAACCGGTCAGGTGCAGCAGCGCGTACTGCAGCATGGAGCCGTGGCCGTTGGAGAGCACGAAGCGGTCGCGGTTGGCCCACTTCGGGTTGCCCGGGTTGAACTTCAGGAAATCGTTCCACAGCACCTCGGCGAGGTCGGCCATGCCCATCGGCATGCCCGGATGACCGGACTTCGCTGCCTCCACGGCGTCCATGGCAAGGGCGCGCACGGCATTGGCAAGTTCGCGGCGGGTGGTCATCGGTGCGGTCTCCGGGCTGCAAAAGCGCCCATTGTCGCCGATCCGACCGCGCGGTGTCGCGCGCTGGACACCGCCAAGGGACAAAGCCGGCGTTCAGCCGACTTAATCCGCGCTTAATACTGAACTAATGAGTATTGAATCTTTCGAGATATCACCCATCTAAGTCTTCGTGTCGCCGCCCGCCTTGGGCGGGGCACATTCGACAAACGGCCCTCCCCATCCGGGGCCAACTGTCCTGACCATTGGAGCCTCATCCATGAAAACCAAGAAAACACTGCTCGCCCTCGCCCTCGTCTCTGCCGGCCTGGTGGCCGTCCCCGCCGCCTTCGCGCAGAACGCGCCCGCCGACAACGCCGGCTGGTTCGTCAACGGCAACATCGGCCGCACCGCGATCAACCAGGGGCCGTACGATGGCCATGACACCGGCTATGCCTTGAACGGCGGCTACCGCTGGTCGCTGGCGCCGAACTTCGCGCTGGGTGCCGAGGTGGGCTACAACGACCTGGGCAACATCCACGCCAAGAACATCTTCAACAGCGACCCGGT
>CALCWL010000237.1 GCA_937906285.1 uncultured Rhodanobacter sp.
GTCTTTTCGAGGTCGATGGGAACCGTGCGGCGCGGCAACTCTCGCGAGAGTTTTCCTTCACCCTGGCGCGCGTTGCCCCGCACGATGACCGTTTGCTGGCAGGCCAGCGTGACGGTTTGCTGTCGATGCGGTTTGCATCGGGCAGGCTGGTCGACGAGGGCAAGGTCGTGGCGGGCGAAATCCATTCGCTGCTCGCGGACGCCGCCGGCACCTTGTGGATCGGCTTCATGGATGAAGGTGCGGCAAGGCTTGATCTCTCCGGACAGGCGCGGCCAGCAACATCACCCCGGATGGAAAGGCTCCAGCCGAGTGTGACCCATCCGGAGGAACCTCGCTTCGTCACTCTTGGCCTTGTCAACGGCGACATCCGATTCGGTACGGCCTCAGGCATTCAAAAACTCGACGCGAGCGGGCGCGCGCTGGTGCCGGACGAACGCTTCTCCGGGTTGTTCGGGTCCGGCACCCGGCAAGTCTGGAAGTTTGAGCAGGATGCGTTCGGCAGCGTGTGGATGTACACGGTCGACCCTGCTCGCCACCTCAAGGCGCTGGGTGTCGCCGTGGCCGACGCCCAAGGCCGCTATCACTGGCAGGAGCGCCCCTTGCAGGCGTTGTCGGGAAAGACGGTGTTCGCCCTGACGTCGGAACCGGATGGCGTGATCTGGGTGGGCACGAACGACGGTCTCTATCGCCACGATCCCCACAGGCAAAAAGACTACGCGACACCTGCCGCGACGCTGCTGCGGAACGTCGCCACGCACGGCGGGAAACTGCTCTGGGGCGGGGCCGGCAGGGTTGCCCCCGCTGAGCTGGATTGGCGCGAGAACAGCTTGCGCTTCGACTACGCGCAACCCGACTTCGAAATGGGTGCTGCCGAGCGCTACCAGGTCATGCTCGAGGGCATGGATAACACTTGGTCGGCGTGGACCAACGAAACTTATCGTGACTACACCAACCTGCCCGAGGGTACCTATCGTTTTCGCGTTCGCGCGCGCGACGCCTATGGCGGTCTCGGCAGCGAGGCAAACTTCAGCTTTCGCGTGTTGCCGCCCTGGTATCGCAGCTGGTGGGCTTACCTGACGTGGTGCGCCCTGCTATTGCTTGTCGCCAAAGGGGCCATGCGCTGGCGTCTGCGCACGCTGCGTCGACGAAACCAGGCGCTCACAAAGCTGGTGGAGGAACGTACCGAAGCGCTGGAGTGCGCCAACTCCGCGCTGGTCGATCAGACGATTACCGATGCACTGACCGGACTCAGAAACCGGCGTTACGTCATCGACCATGTCGACAAGGACATCGCCACGGTTCAGCGCAACTACCGGAACCTCGCCCTGGGCTATGCCGATCACGCCGACGCCAACATCAATCTGCTGTTCCTGATGATGGATCTTGACCACTTCAAGGAGGTCAACGATCGCTACGGGCACGCTGCCGGCGACCGCGTCCTGGCGCAGCTGCGGGACATTCTTGTCGCGGCGACGCGCGAGACGGACACCCCGGTACGCTGGGGCGGCGAGGAGTTCCTCATCGTCGCGCGCTTCGCCAACAATGCCTTCGGCCCCGTCGTTGCCGACCGGATCCGCACCATGGTTGCCGATCATCCCTTCGACCTCGGCAACGGCTTGACGATACACCGCACATGTTCGGTCGGTTTTGCCTCGTACCCGGTGTTTGCCGCATCGAAGCACAACTTTGGCTGGGAGGACGTGGTCAACCTGGCCGATCAGTGCCTGTATCGGGCCAAACGCGATGGCCGCAACCGCTGGGTCGGGGTTGTCCCGACGGATGCGGCCTTGGCCACCGACCCAGGGGAAATCACGGTGGATCTGGACGTGCTGGTCGCCAAAGGCTACCTGTCCGTCCTGTCGCTCGATGACGTGGCCGCCCCAGGCTGATTCAACGGCGCGGCCCCCGCCAGGGGCGTTCGGCGATGTCCGCAGCAGGCGGGGGATTTTTTCACACGCTCTCAGGGCGACGGCTGGCGGCAGGCTTGCTGGCTCTGGCGTGCAGTCTGCGCACCGGCGGCATCCTGGTTGTGCTGGCGCACCTGGGCGATCACCTGCCAGTTGCGCTCGCACAGGCTGCCCTGGCGCGTGCCCTGCTGCCACGACTGCATCGCGAGGCGCTCCGCGTTCGCGTAGTCGGCCTTGCCCAGCGCAAGCTCGGCATGTTGCTGCAACTGCTCGGGCCAGCTCGGCGCGGGTGCGGCAGCCACCGGCGTCACGCTCGCGGCGCTCGCCTCGCCGCCCTGGCGCAGCGGCGCCAGCGACTCGAACTTCTCCTGGTACTCGTCGGTGACCTGCTTGGCCTCGTCGCTGTTGCGGATGATGCGCGGGGTGATCA
>CALCWL010000238.1 GCA_937906285.1 uncultured Rhodanobacter sp.
TCGCGCCGCTGGCCAGCCCGGGTTCGCGCGTGGTCTGGGGCGTGCGCTCCTCGTTCATCGACCGGCAGCGCTACGACTGGATGTCGCGCGCCACCTTTGCGCTGAGTTGCCGCATGGCGCGCCGCGCGGACCGGATCATCTTCAACTCCCGCGCCGGCTCCACGCTGCATGGCGCGCAGGGTTATCCCGCCGACCGGCTGGTGGTGATCGCCAACGGCATCGACACCGGGCACTTCCGCTTCGACGTGGCCTCCCGCATGCGGATGCGGCGCGCATGGGAGGTGCCCGACGACGCGTTGCTGGTGGGGCTGGTCGGGCGGCTCGATCCGATGAAAGACCATCCGACCTTCCTGCGGGCCGTCGCGGGGCTGGCGCCCGACGCGCGCTGGCATTTCGTCTGCGTCGGTGGCGGCGGCACGGGTTACGCCGAGCAACTGCAGGCACTGGCGCGCGAGCTGGGGCTGGCCGGGCGGCTGGTCTGGGCCGGCCCGTGCGAGGACATGGTCGCTGCCTACAGTGCGATCGACATCCTGGCGTCCTCTTCGCGCGGCGAAGGCTTTTCCAACGTGATCGCCGAGGCGATGGCCTGCGGGCGGCCATGCGTGGTCACCGACGTCGGCGATTCGGCGCATCTGGTGGGGGACGCCGGCATCGTGGTGCCGGCCGGCGAGCCGGCGGCGCTGCGCGACGGCATTGCGCGGATGCGCGAGCTGATGGCGCGCGATCCGTTCGCCGCGGCGCGGGCGGCGCGCGCGCGCGTCGTCGACCAGTTCAGCACCGCGCGGCTGGTCGGCCATTCGGAGCGGGTGCTGGAAGAGGTGCATCGTCGCCACTGCACGCTGGGCGGGGTGGCGTCGTGAACGCCCGCTTCCTGCCACGCACGCCGGTGGACCTGCTGCTGGCAGCCTTCGTGCTGTGGTTCGGCAGCGATGCCAGCGATTTCCTGTTCACCACGCGCGGCATCAAGCCGCTCTATTCCTACGTGGCGGTGATCGGTTTTGCCGCCTTCTATGCGGTGGCCCAGGGTGCCGCGGCGCAATCGCTGGCCATCCTGCGTGGGGGCGGCGCGCGCCGCTTCGTCATCTGGCTGCTGCTCTACATCGGGTACGGCGTGCTGATCTTCCTGGAGTCCTCGCAGAGCCACACGGCGTTGCAGGCGCTGATCACGCTGGTCGAGATGGCGGCGATCGGCATGGCATTCGCCACACTGATGGTGCATCCGCGGCGGCTGCACATGCTGGGCGGGGTGTTCCTGTTGCTGGCCTTGTTCGCCACCGGCATGAACCTGCTCGACTTCATCCAGCCGCGGTTCTCCAACGTGCCGGGGCGCGCGGCCGGGTTGTACATCAACCCCAACGTGGCCGGCTACGCGCTCGCGCTGGTGATGCTGTGCGGCATGGACAGTGTGCCGGCGCGCTTGCGCTGGCTGTTCGTGCTGGTGTGCGGCGTCGGCGTGCTGGTCACGTTCTCGCGGTCGGCGTGGATCATGTGGGGCGTGGCGATGGTCTGGCTTGGCTGGCGCGATCGCGCGCACGGCGCGAAGTGGAAGCTTGCCGTGATGACGCTGTCCACGCTGCTCGGCATCGGCATCCTGCTGTCCCTGTTCAGCGGCGAGCTGGGCGAACTGCTGGCCGGCACCTCGTTCGCCCGCTACCTCGACCCGAACACGCTGGCGCGCATGGGCGTCGGCGGCTCCTCGCTGGCGGGCGATTCGGCCGCTACCCGCATGGACCTGGTCTGGTTCTCGCTGCACGAGGCGGCGCAGAGCCCGTTGCTCGGGCATGGCAGCGGCTATGTCTACGAATGGGCGTTCCCGGTCGGGCCGCACGACATGTACCTGCGTTTCCTGGTCGAGGGCGGCGTGTTCGGCCTGGCCTTCTACCTGGCCTTGCTGGTGGTGTTGTGGCGGGCCACATCGGGGCTGCAGCGCGTGCTGGTATTGCAGCTGGTCATCGCCAGCTTCTTCTCGCACAACCTGCTGGAAAGCCCGACGATCATCCTCGTCATCAGCTTCATGCTCGCGCGGCAGGCACTGGAGAAACGCGAGCTGGCGGTGGCACGATGGCTGGCGTCGCCCCGCGTGGGGGTGCCGGCATGAAGATCTGCCACGTCATCACCGGCTTGAACGCCGGCGGCGCCGAGATTGCGCTGTGTCGTCTGCTCGAATCCTTGCCGGCGCCGGCATACCGGCATGTGGTGGTGGCGCTGGGTGGCGAGGGGACGCTGAGCGCGCGCGTGGCCCAATCTGCCCGGGTTCACCACATGGGCATCCGCCCCGGTCGTGCCGGCCCCGGCGACGTGATGCGACTGCGGCGATTGCTGACCCACGAGTCGGCCGACCTGGTCCATGCGTGGATGTATCACGCGCATCTGCTCACCTCGCTGGCGCTGTGGGGACAGTCCGTGCCGCACCTGTGGAGCGTGCACCACTCGCTGACCGACCTGGCCACCGACAAGCCGCTGACGCGCGTGGTGATTCGCCTCAACGCGGTGTTCTCGACGCGACCCAGCTGCGTCCTGTACGCCTCGCAGCTCAGCGCCTCGCAACACGAGGACTACGGCTTCAGCCGCTTGCGCACGGTGGTGATTCCCAACGGCTACGACACCAGCGTGCTGGTGCCGGACCCCGCGGCACGCGCGCGTATCCGCAGGGAGCTGGCGGTGCCGGAGGATGGACTGGTGATCGGCATGGTGGCGCGGGTGCATCCGACCAAGGATCACGGCAATTTCCTGCGCGCAGCAAAGCGGTTCCGGGAAAGCCATCCGGACAGCGTGTTCGTGCTGGTCGGCGACGGCGCGACCGCCGCGAACGCGGACCTCGTCGGCCAGATCGACGCCCTGCAGCTGCGCGCACACGTGCGCCTGCTCGGCCGGCGCCAGGACATCCCGGCGATCAATGCAGCCTTTGACATCGCCACGCTGGCCTCGCGCGGCGAGGCGTTTCCCAACGCCGTGGCCGAGGCGATGGCCTGCGGCGTGCCGTGCGTGGCCACCGACGTGGGCGACGTGCCGCTGATCGTGGCCGACACCGGCGTGGTGGTACCGGCGCGCGATTCCGCCGCGCTCGGCGCCGGCTGGGCGCGCCTGGCCGCGCTGCCACCGCGCGAGCGGCGCCAGCTGGGCCTGCGCGCGCGCCAGCGCATCGTCGACAACTACACCGCCCGATTGCGCACGCGGCGTTACGCCGATCTGTATTCGTCCATCGTGCAGGAGCAACCAGCATGTGCGGAATAGCCGGCTTCTGGGATGCCTCCCACGCCTTCGCCGCCGAAGACGGCGGCGCCATCGTGCGACGCATGACCGATGCGCTGAGCCATCGCGGCCCGGATGACGACGGCCATTACCAGGATGCCGCGGCCGGCGTGGCGCTCGGCCATCGGCGGTTGTCCGTGATCGACCCGACGCCGGGCGGCCACCAGCCGATGGCCTCGGCCAGCGGGCGTTACGTGATCGTGTTCAATGGCGAGGTCTACAACCATCACCACCTGCGCCGCGAGCTGGCGCCGCTCGGCGCGACGTTCCGGGGGCACTCGGACACGGAGGTGATGCTGGCGGCGGTCGAGCAGTGGGGGCTGGAGGCGGCGGTCAAGCGCTTCGTGGGCATGTTCGCGTTCGCGCTGTGGGATCGCCGCGAGCGCACGCTCACGCTGGTGCGCGACCGGCTCGGCATCAAGCCGCTCTATTACGGCTGGGTGGGTTCGCTGTTCGTGTTCGGTTCCGAGCTGAAGGCGCTGCGGCGCTGCCCGCGGTTCGCCAACCCGGTCGACCGCGACGCGCTGTGCCTGCTGCTGCGGCACAACTACATCGGCGCACCGCATGCCATTTACCGGGGCATCCGCAAGCTGCCGCCGGGCACGTGGCTGCGCATGGACCAGGGGATGGCCGCCTCGCGCGTCGACGCGGCGACGCTGGCGACGCGGGTGCAAACCTACTGGTCGGCCCGCGAGGTCGCGCAGGCCGGCGTGGCCGACCGCCTGCATCTCTCCGATGCCGCGGCCACCGACGAGCTGGAGAAACTCCTGCTCGACGCGGTCGGCCTGCGCATGGAGGCCGACGTGCCGCTGGGCGCGTTCCTCTCCGGCGGCGTGGATTCTTCGCTGGTGGTGGCGCTGATGCAGGCGCAGTCGATGCGGCCGGTGCAGACCTTCTCCATCGGCTTCCACGAGAAGGGCTACGACGAAGCGGGTTACGCCCGCGCGGTGGCCGAACACCTGGGCACCGAGCACCACGAGTTGTACGTGACCGCGCGCGACGCGCTGGACGTGGTGCCGAAGCTGCCGTCGATGTTCGACGAGCCGTTCTCCGATTCGTCGCAGATACCGACCTACCTGCTGTCCCGGCTGGCACGGCGGCAGGTGACGGTAAGCCTCTCCGGCGACGGTGGCGACGAGTTGTTCGGCGGCTACGAGCGCTATTTCAAGGCGCGTGCGATCGAACGCGGCCTGGACTGGATGCCGGCGGGATTGCAGCGGCGATGCGCGCGCTCGCTTTCGCGCCACGCCGCCTTCTACGAGTCGCTGCTGGCCGGCGCCAACCGCTGCGTGCCCGACCGCATCCGGCTGAAGCGGCCGCGCTCCAAGATCGGCGTGCTCGCCGGCATGCTCGACGCCGGGCCGCAGGAGCAGCGCTATCGCCTGCTGATGTCGCACCTGCGCGATCCCGCTCGCGTGGTGCTCCACGCCGAGGAGCCACCGACCGAGCTGAGCCACCCCGTGCTGGGATCGCAGGTGCGGGAGGTGTTCGAGCGGATGATGTACAGCGACCTGGTCAGCTACCTGCCGGGCGACGTGCTGACCAAGGTCGACCGCGCCAGCATGGCGGTGAGCCTGGAAGCGCGCGTGCCGCTGCTGGATCACCGCGTGGCCGAGTTCGCCTGGCGCGTGCCGATGCGGCAGAAGGTGCGCGGCGGCGAGGGCAAATGGCTGTTGCGCCAGGTGCTGTACCGGCACGTGCCGCGCGCGCTGATCGATCGACCCAAGAAGGGCTTCGGCGTGCCGATGGGCGAGTGGCTGCGCGGGCCGCTGCGCGAGTGGGCCGAAGCGCTGCTGGAACCGGCGCGGCTGCGCGAGGAGGGCTACTTCGAACCCGAGTACGTGCGTGCGATGTTCGCCGACCACCTGGCAGGGCGGGTCCATGAAGGCGGCCGGCTGTGGGACGTGCTGATGTTTCAGGCCTGGCTGCGGGAAACCCGGCAATCGGACGCGCGCCCGCGCGAAGCGGTCGCGACCGCGTGCGGCGCGCACGCGCCGGCGGGCTTTTGACGTGGCATGGCGGGCTGACGACATGAACTCACGGAACGCGGCACGCAAGCAGCCACCTCCGACCGGCTCCGCGGGCTGGCTCGCCGAGCTTGCCTTCACGCCGCGCAAGGAATCCTGGGTGGCCTCGTCGGCGGACCGCTTCTACAAGATCTTCCGCCGCAGCGACGACCCACTGCGCGACTGGCTGGACCCGACATGCATGGAAAAGGCCAGCCGCGAATACGTCGACGCGCTGCTGCTGCGCGGGCTGAGCGAACACGTCTGCACGCCGTTGCGGCTCGATCACGCATGCGTGGTCTATCCCCGACTCTCCGGGCCGGACCTGCGCCCGATGCTGCAACAGAAGCACGGTGCCTTCGACGCGAGGCATCGAGCGCACGCCTTGCGCAAGGCGATGGTGGTGCTGGCGCAGCTGCATCGCGCGCGCTCGAACCCGGCCGATTACCCGGCCAAGGACTACCTGCACGACGGCTACCTGGTGCCCGACGCGGAGGTCGCCCGCCGCATCCGCGAGCGCGAGCGCACGCTCTTCATCGGCGGTTTCGAGGTGCGCAATTTCCGCTACGACGAGGATCGCGCGGACTGGTTCTTCTTCGACCCGCAGCACGTCTACCTCGGCATGCCGGAGGACGACGTGGCGCGGTTCGTGATCTCCCTGCTGATGATCAATTGGGGCCAGGGCGGTGGTGTCACGCTGTGGCAGGGGTTCGATGTGGAGAACCTGCTCGCCGCCTACGAGGATGCCGCCGGCTTCCTGCTCGACGGCACCCTGCTCACCTATTTCCTGCGCGAGACGATCGCCATGCGTCGGCACTTTGCAGAGAAGGCGCTGCGCAACATGGCGGGCGCGAGGCGGGTCATCGGTCGACCGTATCTGGCCAGCTATTTCATGCAACTCAACCACTGGGCCGCAAACCATGAATTTTGACTATGAGCGCGATACCCGCGGTTTCTATCAGAACGACGATACGGCGCGGCGCTACCACCACATGTTCATGTCGCCGAAAGGGTGGCGCAATCTTCCCTCGCGGCTGGTCGCGCGACGCGAGCGGCGCGCCATCGAAACCCTGCTCGACCAGGTGCCGCACCGCACCGCGCTGGACCTGCCGGCCGGCACCGGCAAGCTCGCCGGCATCTTCGCCGCGCGCGGCACGCGCGTGGTGGCCTCGGACATCTCCGCCAGCATGCTGAAACTGGCCGAGGCCGAATACGCCCGCGCCGGCTGCACCGACGCGCGCTTCCAGGTGGAGGACGCGACCGACCTGGCGCGTTTCCGCGAAGGGTCGTTCGACGTGACGGTGTGCCTGCGGCTGATGCACCGCGTGCCCTCGGGCCTGCGCCGGCGGATGCTGCGCGAGTTTGCGCGGATCGCGCCGTACACCATCGTGTCGTACGGCATCGAAACCGGCTTCCACAAGAAGCGGCGCGAGCTGCGCGCGGCGGTGTTCGGCGGCGGGCGGGACCCGCTGTGCTTCTGCAGCGTCGAGCAGGCGCGTGCCGAGCTGTCGGTGGACTTCGAGGTGCTCAGGCAGGTGTGGATCGCACCTGCGCTGTCGCAGGAGATGGTGTTCCTGTTGCGCTCCCGGCGCGGCCGGGCCGGTGCATTCGGTGCGGCCGGCGAACCGGGTTCCACGCCATGAGGATGATGCGTCCATCGCGGCGCGCAATGCTGGCGCCGTTCGGCGCGCTCGCACTGCTGCTGTTCGTGACCGCGCCCGCCGGCGCAGGCTGCCCGAAACTGCTGATGTTCGACGGCACCAATTTCCACACCCAGGCGACCGACGAACAGGCGGCCTATTGGGGCGACACGGTCGGTGTGCAGGGGTTCTTCGTCAACCGCGTCATGGCCTCGTGGCAGGACGATGTCGGTACCCGCACGGACAGCAAGCTGTGGCGGCAGCTGGGCCTGTTCCAGTCCATCTACGCCCGACACGGCATGGCCGACAACTTCATCAAGGTGGCGCTGTACAAGCCGATCGACTGGCGTGACGCGGACGCGCTGAAACAGGTGGTGCGCAACTTCTCGCACGCCGCGGCGCTGGCGCGGCATGCGGGGCTCAAGGGCATCGCGATCGACCTGGAACCGTACGAGCCGACCTGGGTGGACGGCGACGCGCTGTCTGCCACGGTGCAGGCCGAGGCAAGCGCCATCGCGAGCGCCATGCGGACGGCATATCCGCAGATGACCCTGGTGGTCATCAAGGATGCATTGCACCAGAACTATCCGCACACGCCGCTCGACGAACTGGTCTCGAAGTTCGGCACCGACCCCGGTCCCTCGCGGCATTTCTGGCACGGCGGCTACGCGCTGGCGGTTCCGTTCCTGCGCGGCTTGCTGTCGGCGGACTGGGCGCATGTGGTGATCGCGACGGAAGTCACCTACGACGGCGCGGACATGGCCGCGCCGGTGCGCCAGACGCAGCGCAACTACGAGGTCTTCATGGGCGCCGAACAGGCCGGTCGCAGCGGCCTCAGCGTGGCTCCCGGACTGTGGCCGCTGGGGCATTCCTACACCGACAAGTCCGCCCGCGATACGCCGC
>CALCWL010000239.1 GCA_937906285.1 uncultured Rhodanobacter sp.
CGGCGTGGTGATGCGCCCGAACAATCGCGTCGAGGTGCCGGCGGAAGCGCTGGAGCCGCTGCAGGACCTGCTGGACAAGCTCGACGCGCTGGACGATGTAAGCGAGGTGTCGCACAACGCCTTGCTGCCAGCCGATGGCTAGCAGCAAGGTGGGGAACGGGGAGTCGGGAATCGGGAGCCGGACCAGCCGGCTCGCGCCAACCGACTCGCCGTTGCCCATACCCCATTCCCGCGCCACGCGCATCATCGGCATCGACCCCGGCAGCCAGCGCACGGGGGTCGGCATCATCGACGTGGACGACGGCGGCAAGCTGGTCCATGTGTTCCATGGCGCGCTGGCGGTGGCCGGCGAGGCCACGTTCCCGTTGCGCCTGAAACGCATCTTTGACCAACTGTGTGACATCATCGCCGCCCATCAGCCGGCCGAGTGCGGCATCGAGCGCGTGTTCATGGCGCGCAATGCGGACTCGGCGCTGAAACTGGGGCAGGCGCGCGGTGCCGCGATCTGCGCGGTGGTCAGTCGGGGGATCGTGGTGCACGAATACGCGGCAACCGAGGTCAAGCAGTCCGTGGTCGGCAGCGGGCGCGGCGACAAGGCGCAGGTGCAACACATGGTCGGCGTGCTGCTCGGCCTCAAGGGTCCGCTGCAGGCCGACGCCGCCGATGCGCTGGCGATCGCGGTGGCGCACGCGCACACCCGCGCGAGCCTCGCGCGCGTCAGCATCCCGCGCACGGCGTGGAGGCGGCGCCGGTGATCGGCCGACTGCGCGGCATCCTGGTTTCCCGCCAGCCGCCCTCGCTGCTGGTGGAGGTGGCCGGCGTCGGCTACGAGGTCGAGGCGCCGATGTCCACGATCTACGACCTGCCGGCCACAGGCGCCGAGGTGACCTTGCTGATCCACCACGCGGTAAAGGAGGACAGCGTCGCGCTGTACGGCTTCCTGCGCGAGAACGAGCGCACCCTGTTCCGCAGCCTGCTCAAGGTGAGCGGCATCGGCGCGAAGATCGCGCTGGCGGTGCTGTCGGGGGTTTCCACCGATCACTTCGCCCGGCTGGTGCATGCCGGCGACGTGGTGGCGCTGACCAAGATCCCCGGCATCGGCAAGAAGACCGCCGAGCGCATCGTGGTGGAGCTGCGCGATCGCGTCGACGGATTGTCCACCGCCGGCGGCGTATCCCTGCCCGGTGCCGCGGCGCCACTCGATGCGACCGGAGAGGCCACCGTGGCGCTGCAGCAGCTGGGCTACAAACCCGCCGAGGTGAGCCGGCTGGTGCAGAAGGTCGCCGCGGACGGCGACAGCGCCGAGGCCATCATCCGCAAGGCCTTGCGCGCCGCGTTGGGCAACTAGGCCGTCAGGATTTCCATGAGCGAACAAGTGCACGACCAGGCGCCGGTTTCCGGCGGCGCCGACAACGGCCACGGCGCCAAGTCGGCCTTGATCCTCGGTGCGTTGGGCGTGGTGTTCGGCGACATCGGCACCAGCCCGCTGTACACGATGCACGAGACCTTCCTGCCCGATCACGGCCTGCACCCGCACCCGAGCACGGTGCTGGGCATCCTGTCGCTGGTCACCTGGTCGCTGATCATGGTGGTGGCGGTGAAGTACGTCAGCCTCGTCATGCGCGCGGACAACAAGGGCGAGGGCGGCATCATGGCGTTGATGACGCTGGCCCAGCGCGCGGCCGGCAAGTCGGTGCGTGCACGGCGGCTGATCATGCTGATGGCCTTGTTGGGCGCGGCGCTGTTTTTCGGCGACGGCGTGATCACGCCGTCCATTACCGTGTTGTCTGCGATCGAGGGCCTGCAGGTGGCCGCACCGTCGCTGTCGCATTACGTGGTGCCGGTCACGGTGGCGGTGCTGCTGGGCCTGTTCTGGCTGCAGCGGCACGGCACCGCGCGCATCGGCGTGCTGTTCGGGCCGATCATGATGCTGTGGTTCCTGGCACTGGCGGTGATCGGCGTGCACAACATCATCAAGGCGCCGGGCGTGTTGTGGGCACTCAACCCGTGGCATGCGGTGCAATTCTTCATGAGCCACGGGGCGGCCTCGTTTCTGGCGCTGGGTTCGGTGGTGCTGTGCGTGACCGGCGCCGAGGCGCTGTATACCGACATGGGCCATTTCGGCCGCTACCCGATCCGCGCGGCGTGGTTCGGTTTCGTGATGCCGGCGCTGCTGCTGAACTACTACGGGCAAGGCGGCTTGCTGCTCAACCACCCCGAGGCGATCGCCAACCCGTTCTACCATTCGGTGCCGAACTGGGCGTTGTACCCCATGATCGGGCTGGCCACGGCGGCGGCAGTGATCGCTTCGCAGGCGGTGATCTCCGGCGCGTTCACCGTATGCCGCCAGGCGATCCAGCTGGGCTTCCTGCCGCGCATGCAGGTGGTGCACACCTCGCGTGAAGCGATCGGGCAGGTCTTCCTGCCGTGGATCAATCGCGGCCTGATGGTGGCGGTGATCGCCACGGTGATCGGCTTCCAGTCATCCAATGCGCTGGCCGGCGCCTACGGCATCGCGGTGACCGGCACCATGGCGATCGACACCGTGCTGACCATGATCGTGGCGCGCCGCATGTGGCAGTGGAACCGCACCGTGGTGATCCTCACCGGCCTGCTGCTGCTGACGATCGACCTGAGCTACTTCGGCGCCAATACGCTGAAGATCCCCGACGGCGGCTGGTTCCCGCTGGTGCTCGGCGTACTGCTGTTCACCGTGATGACCACCTGGCGCCGCGGCCGCGAACTGGTGGTGCGCGAGATCAAGCAGGGCGGCCTGGCGCTGACGCCGTTCATCGAGAACATGACCGAGCACCCGCCGATGCGGGTGCCGGGCACGGCGGTGTTCCTGACCGCCAACCAGGAGGCCGTGCCGCACGCGCTGCTGCACAACCTCAAGCACAACAAGGTGCTGCACGAGCGCAACGTGCTGCTCACCGTGGCCATCCTGGAGACGCCGGTGGCCGAGGCCGAGGAGCGCATCCACATCAGCCGGCTGAGCGACGACTTCTACAGCCTGGAACTGCGCTTCGGCTTCGCCGAGGACCCGAACATCCCGCTGGCCCTGTCGCGCTGCACCCGCGAAGGCCTCGGCTTCGACATGATGGACACCACCTTCTTCCTGTCGCGCGAAAGCATTGTTTCCAGCGAACGGCGCCCCGGCATGGCGCCCTGGCGCGACAAGCTGTTCGCCTTCATGGCACGCAACGCGCTGCCCGCCACGGCCTTCTTCCAGATCCCCGGCAACCGGCTGATCGAGCTGGGGGCGCAGGTGGAGATCTGAATTGCCGGGAATAGGGAATGGGGAATAGGGAATAGTAGAATCGCCGGGGACTTGGAGGTTTTTCCGATTCCCCATTCCCTATTCCCCATTCCCGGCCCTCATGACCGAACCCCGCATCATCACCGCCGCCGCCCAGCTCGACGACGAGGCGCTGGAAGCGACCATCCGGCCGAAGCGGCTGGCCGAATACCTGGGCCAGCAGGCGGTGCGCGAGCAGCTGTCGATCTACATCGAGGCGGCGAAGAAGCGCGGCGGCGCCCTGGATCACGTGCTGGTGTTCGGGCCACCCGGCCTGGGCAAGACCACGCTCAGCCACGTGATCGCCAACTAGCTGGGCGTGAACCTGCGCTCCACCTCCGGCCCGGTGCTGGAACGCGCGGGCG
>CALCWL010000240.1 GCA_937906285.1 uncultured Rhodanobacter sp.
CTGCGTGGGCCGCATCCGCTACCTGGGCGTGCTGCTGTACGACGCCGACCGCATCCAGGAAGCGGCGAGCGTGGAGCGCGACAAGGATCTGTACCAGGCGCAACTGGACATCTTCCTCGATCCGCACGACCCCGAGGTGATCGCCCAGGCGCGCCTGGATGGCATTCCCGACAACTGGCTCGAAGCGGCCAAACGGAGCCCGGTCTACCGCATGGCCGTGGACTGGAAGATCGCGCTGCCGCTGCACCCCGAGTACCGGACTCTTCCCATGGTCTGGTACGTGCCGCCGCTCTCGCCCATCACCACGGCGGTCAACGCCGGGCACGTGGGCATGAACGGCGAGCTGCCCGATGTGACGCAGCTGCGCATCCCGGTGCAGTACCTGGCCAATCTGCTCACGGCGGGCAACACCATCCCCATCGTGCAGGCGCTCGAACGCATGCTCGCCATGCGCGCCTGGCAGCGCGGGCTGCACGTGGACAAGGTGGAAAACCACGCCGTGCTGGCGCAGGCGGGCCTCTCCGTGCACGACGTGCAGGACATGTACCAGGTGATGGCGATCGCCAACTATGAAGATCGTTTCGTCGTGCCGACCTCGCACCGCGAGTACGCCGAGAACGCCTTCGACGTGCGCGGCGGCTGCGGCTTCACCTTCGGCAATGGCTGCTCGGACGGCGCGAGCACGCTCAGCGTCTTCGGCAGCAAGAAAAAGCGCACCGTCACCGTGCGCGCCACGATCTGAAGGAGGCCTGCATGTTCCAGACATCCGCCCCATCCCTGCGCCTGAGCCTGCGTGCGCTGGCGCGCCTGCTGGCCTATCCCGACGAGGACGTGCGCGCGCAGATGCCCATGCTCGCCGAGGTGCTGCGCGCCGAGCGGGTGCTGCCCGACGCGCGCCTGGCCGAACTCGACGCGCTGGCGCGGCGCATCGTCGCGATGGACCCCTACGAGGCGCAGGCGCATTACGTCGACACCTTCGACCGCGGCCGCCAGACCTCGCTGTACCTGTTCGAGCACATCCACGGCGATTCGCGCGAACGCGGCTCGGCGCTAGTCAACCTGACGCAGACTTACGAACAGGCGGGCCTGAAAATGCAGGAGGGTGAGCTGCCCGACCACCTGGGCGTGGTGCTGGAATTCGCCTCCACCCAGCCCGTGGCCGTGGCGCGCGAATTCCTCGGCGAGATGGCGCATGTGCTCAACGCGCTGTTCACCGCGCTGCACGAGCGCGGCAACCCCTACGCCAGCGTGATCGCCGCGGTGCTCGAAACCGCGGGCCACAAGGCGCAGGCGGTGCAGATCGCGCCCGAGCCGGACATGGACGAGGCCTGGGCCGAGCCCGAGGCCTTCGACGGCTGCGACATGCGCGGCCAGAGCCGCCCCGGCAAGCCCCAGCCCATGAGCTTCGTGCGCAGGGCGCATCCCAAGCCTTCCCAAGGAGTTGCACCATGACCGCCTGGCTCGACCATTTCCTCTTCGGTCTCTACCCCTACATCTGCCTGGCCGTGTTCTTCCTGGGCAGCTGGATCCGGTTCGACCGCGATCAGTACACGTGGAAGAGTGATTCCTCGCAGCTGCTGCGCAGCGGCAACCTGCGCTGGGCCAACAACCTCTTTCATATCGGCGTGCTGTTCCTGTTCTTCGGCCACTTCGTCGGGCTGCTCACGCCGCACTTCATCTACGAGCCCTTCATCAGCGCGGGCCACAAGCAGTGGCTGGCCATGGTCTCGGGCGGCGTGGCCGGAGTGCTGGGCTTCATCGGCGTTTCGATGCTGCTGTACCGGCGCCTGTCGGACGCGCGCATCCGCGCCACGAGCAAGACCAGCGACATCGTGCTGCTGTGGATCTTCTGGTTTCAGCTTGCGCTGGGCCTGGCCACCATTCCGCTGTCGGCGCAGCACCTCGATGGCTCGATGATGATGCTGCTGGCCGAATGGGGCCAGCGCATCGTCACCTTCCGCTCGGGCGCGGTCGAGATGCTCGCGAGCGCCGGCTGGGTGTTCAAGACCCATCTGTTCCTGGGGATGACGGTGTTCCTCATCTTCCCGTTCACGCGCCTGGTGCACATCTGGAGCGGCTTCGGCACGCTGGCCTATGTGCTGCGCCCCTACCAGCTGGTGCGCGCGCGGCGCCTGAATCTGCCGCAGGGTCACAACCGTCCGTCGCGTGGGATTTGAATGAAATTGGCGTGAAAACCAATATGGACAAGCGCGATCAGCTATTGAAGCGAGAGTAACCATGACGAACTCATCCTGCGCCTCGGGCCCGTGCGGCTGCAACCAGCCGCAAGCGGCCACCCTGCCGGTGGCCCATGTCAACGGCGTCGCGCTGCACGCGCCGGGCGAAACCCTTGCGCAGGAGCTGCTGCGCCAGCGCGCCTGCACCGAACTGCTGCGCCAGCAGGCGCAGCGCGAGGGCCTGCTGGCCCCAGGCGATGCGCCCGGCCTGGATGGCGCCACGAGCGAAGCAGCCACCGCCGCCATCGAGGCGCTGCTGGAGCGGGCGCTGAAGGTGCCCGAGCCCTCGGAAGAGGCCTGCCGCCGCTACCACGCGGCCCACCCCGCGTTCGGCGGGCAGGGCGCGCGCGCGCACCTGCGCCACGTGCTGTTTGCCGTCACGCCGGGCATCGACGTGGGCCTGCTGCGCCAGCGCGCCGAGGCGCTGCTCATGGAACTGCGCTGCGCCGATGACGGCGGCCCGGCGTTTGGCGAAGCCGCGCGCCAGTGGTCCAACTGCCCCAGCGGCGCCGGGGGCGGCGATCTCGGCTGGCTCACGCCCGAAGACTGCGCGCCGGAATTCGGCCGCGAGATTTTCGACTCGCAGGAGGTGGGCGTGCTCTCGCGCCTCGTGCACAGCCGCTTCGGCCTGCACATCGTTCAGGTCTGCGGGCGTGATGCGGCGCAGCCGGCACCGTTCGACGACGTGCGTGCCAGCATCGCGCTGGTGCTGCGCCAGCAATCGTGGGTCAACGCGCTGCGCCAGTACCTGCAGCTTCTGGCGGCCGAAGCCGAGATCGAAGGCGTGCAGCTGGAAGCTGCCACATCGCCGCTGGTGCAGTAGAGCCCCCCCTGTAGGAGCGGCTTGTATCTTTCAGGTTGTTCGTTAACTCCCCGAGGGGCACCTC
>CALCWL010000241.1 GCA_937906285.1 uncultured Rhodanobacter sp.
GGGCCAGCGCCTTGCGCGCCTCGTCGAAGATGCGTTGCATGAAGCGGTATTGCTTGATGAGTTCCTTGTCGGCCTTCTTGAACGCATAGGCCTCGCGCACGGCGGCGAGGATCGACAGCACGCCCATGATGACCACCAGCGTGTTCTTGGTGTCGGCGGAGAGACGGTGTGCGAGCGCCGCCAGCACGATGCTGATGCCGATGCCGGCGAACAGGCTGGCGAAACCCAGCATTTCGGTGAAGCGATGCTGGCGCGCGCGCTGCACGGCCTTGCTGCGGAAGTAGTCCACCTGCCCGCCATGCGCATCGTCGCCGACCCATTCGGCAATGACCTCACGCAACTCCGCATCCGGGTTGCCGGTGTCGGGCGGGCGGGTGAGCGCCGCGCTGCGCATCACGTTGCGCGTCCAGCCAAGCTCGATGTCCTGTTTCTGCATGAAGCTGTCCTGCGCAAACTCGGGGTCGCCGGTGAGCGAGATCCCGGCGCGGCGCCAGTAGCCTTGCACGCGCAAGCCCTCCGCCAATGCCCGATAGTCCAGGTACTTGCGATGCCAGCCGCGTCGCCGCGCGAGCGTGGCCAGCCATACGCCGCCGGCAAACAGCAGCAGGAACACGTAGATGAAATCGTCCTGGTCGGGCAGGTTGTCGTAGATGGTGAAGGCGATGGCCATGACTGCCGCCAGCGTGTAGAGGGTACGCATCGCCAGCAGCACGCGCTGGCGGAAATGCACCGCCAGCCAGTCCGCCGCGCGAAACAAGGTCGCCTCTGGCTGCGCCAACGTCGCGGTGTCGCCCGGCGTCCCGTCGACGGCGGCGGCGCTGTCGTGGATCTCCCGGCGATACTTCCGGCAGTCCCCGTCGAATTCGGCCATGCGTTCAAAGGTGGCGTGGAACGTTGCCGGCATCGGCACGTCGGGCGCCGAAACCTCGGTTTGCGTGCGCCACAACCGTTGCCCCGGCCGC
Source organism: uncultured Rhodanobacter sp. (assembly GCA_937906285.1). Classification (GTDB taxonomy): domain Bacteria; phylum Pseudomonadota; class Gammaproteobacteria; order Xanthomonadales; family Rhodanobacteraceae; genus Rhodanobacter. Next base: position 963 of record CALCWL010000241.1, read on the forward strand.
AAGGGCGGGAGCGGCGTGCCATCGACGGTGTCGCGCGAGCAGACGATCTGGCAAACCAGGCGCTCGTCGCCGCTGCCCAGCAGGTGATGGCGACCGCCGCGGCGGCGCTCGGTCAGGCCCGGCATCACGCCACTGAGGAAATACTCCGCCACTTGCGCGGTGCCACCGAGCCGGGCCGATGTCCTGCCGTCCCAGATCGCCAGCAACAGGTGGCAGTGACGCGCGATGAACACGCCGGCCTGTCCGTACTGCCGATCGCGCTGCGGGCCGTGGCCGCCGATGCCGAGGAGGGTGCTGTCCGGCAACAGCGGCAGTTCGATCACCCGGGCGCGCTCGACGAGTGCATCGAAGCGGTCGCGGGTGGCTGCATGGTGGAAGTCATCGACATAGAGCTCGCGCGGCAACGGCAGCGGCGCGATCAGTTGCGCGCCGACCGCCAGGGCTTCCTCGGCCACCAGTTGATCGCCGCCCTCGGCCAGTGCCGACAGCACCACCAGCGGCAGGGTGGGGAAGTCGCGTTGCAATTGCGCAAAGAGTTCCCGCACGAGTCGCCGGATCGTTTCCACTTCGCGCGCGGGAATGTTGCGGTGGCTGGTCACGCCGATCACCAGCGATACGCTGGCAGGTGCCAGGACGCAAGATCGATGTTCCATGCGAGGCACTGGATTAGTGTCAGAGGTTCTTGATCCGCGGGCTGGTCGTTGTGTTCGGCGAGAGCGTACCCAGCTGTTCCGGGTCCTGGTCGGAGTCGCGGTTGCTTTCCTGGGTCCGCTCGTCTGGCTGCGGTTCGGCCGGGGTGTTCTGATTGTCTTTGCTGGTCTTTGGCATGATGGTCTCCAGGCTTGACTGGTATGCGACGTGGTCGTTCGGATCGAGGTGCCCTTGGCATTGCTTCCTCGCTGTCCCTGCGCCAAAGCGCCTGTATGGTGGCGCTACAGGTTCTTGATCCTCGGATCTGTCGTAGTGGCTGTAGGCAGCGTGCTGATGGTCGAGTACGGGGCGCCATTGATCGTTGCGCAGAGTTGGTAGATCCATTCGCCGCTCGAGCTGGTGCTGTCGTTGGCATCGGTGATGGTGATCTTGTCGCCGTTGTTCGCGAGTTGCGGTTGACCGAACACGCCGGATGGAGGCGATTGGATCCAGGCGAACCCGGGATGGGTCCGATCGCCGATCGCATTGAATGATCCCGGGCTCACGCCGGGGCCGCTCAGGTGCCAGGTGATCGTCACCGACTGGCCGTGGGCGATCTGGTTTCCGTTGCCCGACTGGTCGACGTCGAGGCTGCCGTTTTTCAGTGTCACCTCAAGTGTTACGTTGGGCATGTCGTACTCCTGCAGGGATCGATGGGCGGCGTGGGAGGCGGGCCGCAGCGCCTTGATTCAGGGCTTCGGGTGCGGCGTGCGCACCGCTGCCGTGACGGGCGCCGGAGTGCTGGCGTCGACCTGCATGATCTGCGCGATGCGCGTCGCGAAGGCGGGGTTTTCCGGGTAATCCACGCGGGCACGCCGCAGGATCGCCAGCAGCGCCGGGTCGCGGTAACCGGCATTCCAGAGGCGCTCGATCAGCAGCCTTGCTTCGGCGTTTTTCTGCAGGCCAAGCAACGCCTCGACCTGCAGCGCGAGCAGGCGCGGATCATCCTTGCCGTCCTTCACCGATTGGCTCGTGTCCCATGCCTCCTCGCGCAGCCGTCGTGCCGCTGCTGCGTCGCTGGCGGTGTCGGCGAGCAGCAGCTTCGCGGACAGCGTATCCAGCACCAGGCTGCGGTCATCCGGTTCCTTGGCGAGCAACGGTTGCAGGATGTTCATGGCGCCCTGCACCTGCGCCTGCGCCGCCGCGGACTGTCCGCCGGCAAATGATTGCGCGGCCTGCTCGCTGCGTGCCGCGGCGTCAATCTGCTGCCATGCAACGTTTGCTGGATCCTGCCGAGTGAGCCTGGACAGGATGGCCAGCGCTTGTGCGGCCAGCGTCCGTGCCGCCGGCAGGTCCCCGCGCAGGCGTTTCAGACGGCTCAGCTGCAAAAGGTAGAGCGCCGATTTTTCCTGAAAGCCGGTTTGGGTCGGCGCCATCGCCATCAGCTCGGCGGCGATGTCGACCGCCTGCTGGAGGTCGCGGATGCCCGCGTCGACGTCGCCGGTCAGCGCCAGCGTACGGCCCAGGATGGCGCGCACGCGCAGCATGTTTTCGCGCTGGTCGTTGTTCCTGGGGTCGGCGGCAGCAAGTCGGGTTTCGATCGCATCGTCGGCGCGGTACTCGGCGATCGCCTCTGCCAGATCGCCACGCTGCAGGGCCAGCTTGCCGAGATAGTTGTGCGCGTCCCCCAATGCAGCCGACCAATCAGTGTTGGCGGGATTGGCGGCGACCAACCCGCGACCCAGTGCCAGCGCGTTCCGGTAGGCGCTGGCGGCGGCGGCCGGCTGCCCGCGTGCTTCCAGCACGTGACCGATATTGCTGTTGACGTTCAGCAGTTCGAACTTCAGCGACAGGTCATTGCCGGCACGCGCCTGTGCCTGCTGCAGCACGTTCTGCGCGGATTCGAAATCCCGCCAGGCGGCGTCCAGCTTGCCCTGATACCAGTCGGTCATGCCGACGAAGGACCATGACCGGGCATGGGCGACTTGCCGTGCCGCGTCGCCGGGTGCTTCCCCGGCGAGGCGCCCGGACAGCTGCAAGGCCGCCTGATACGACTCCATCGCACCGGCCAGATTGCCTTGATCCAGACGCACGCTGCCGATCTTCTCCAGGGCCTTGGCGCGCTGTTCCAGGACTTCGTCGGTGACATCAGTGGCCGGCAGCGACTGGAAATAGGCCATCGCCTTGTCGTCGACACTCTGCATGATGTCCAGGCGGGACGCCTGCGCCAGCTTGTCGTTCAGATCGCCGAGCATGAACCCGACCAGGGCTTCGGCCTGTTTCTGCCGGCGCTGCGCGGCCTGGCTCGCTTCCACCGCGGCGTGACGTGAAACGACGGCGAGGACCGCCAGCGTGGTGGTCACGGTCATCACGGTCACTGCCAGTGCCGCCACCATCGTCATCCGCCGCGCGCGCCGCCGCAGTTCGCGCTGCTTGAGCATGTCGAAGCCCACGCCGAGCATCCCGGCGATCAGTTTCAGCTTGGCGTTCGCCTTGCCGTCCTTGTCCGGGCGGGCGTCGGCAGCGATCGGTTCGGCGCGCTGCGTGGCGAGCCGGCCGGCGGCGTCGAGCTCGAAGCGCAGCGCGGGGGCGAAACACTCTTCCGCCTCGCGGCCGGGCAAGTCGCTGGCATTCGGTTCGCCATCCACGATCAGGCAGAGGATCCTCTCGTCACGACCGAGGCGCTTGTACGCCAGCACTTCCTCGCTCACCCAGTGCGATGCCGCCGAATGCGGCGAGCAGATCACGATCAGGTTGGCCGATTGCTCCAGCGCCTCGATGATCTTGCGGCCGAGGTCATGTGCGCTCGCCAGTTCATCGCGGTCGCGGAAGATCGGCGTGAGGCGTTTGGGGATGGGGCCGGCCGTGGTGATCTGCCCGACCAGGCGTTTCGGCACCGCATAGGTTTCCAGCGCCCTGTGGAGCCAGTCGGCCCAGGTCTTGTCCTGGTGGCTGTAGCTGATGAAGGCGTGATACCGGAACGCGGGTGCAACTGGGTCCTGCGTCATGACATGCGGCACTCCCGTGCCCGTCATGCAGTCCCTTGCCGGGAAGTTCTCTGCGTCGAAACGGCCGGTATCGCCCCCTTTCTCCGCCGCATCCGCTGTCGCCGCGCGGCCGAAGATAGCACCAAAGAACCGCGCAAGGGGGACGTTGTGAGGCTGGCGGCACGCCTGCCGGGGCTACGAATTCGGCGATCGGTCCCGGCACGTGAACCATGGGTCGCCTCGATCTGGCGCCATTTTCCGGCCGGGTACGCGCACGTCGCCATGTGAAGGCGGCGTAGACATGTCGTCGCGGCGCGGGCGGCATAATGGGGACCGGCTTCTGCAGCCCGGGGCAATCCGGCACTGGTCGGGGAAGGGTGACTTGCATGTATCGATCGCGTGGCGCGGACGAGGAGGCGGCCGCATGAGCGGGGCGGTGCGCACGCGCCGGTTGGGTACGGCGGTGCTTGCCCTGGGCCTGCTGGCGATGTCGTTCGAGACCTGCGCCGATGCCTTGCCGCAGGATCTGGGCAGCCTCTCGCTGGAGGATCTGGGCAAGGTGGTGGTGTCTTCGGTGTCGAAGAAGCCGCAGCCGCTGAGCGACGCCAGTGCTGCGGTGTACGTGATCAGTCACGACGACATCATGCGCTCGGGTGCCACCGATCTGCCGGGCATGTTGCGGCTGGCGCCCAACCTCAGCGTGTTCCAGAGCAGCCCGAGCGGTTACATCGTCACCGCGCGCGGCTTCAGCGGCAACAACGACGCGCAGAACTTCCCGAACAAGCTGCTGGTGCTGATCGACGGGCGCAGCGTGTACTCGCCGATTTTTTCCGGCATGTACTGGGACGACCAGTTCGTGCTGCCGCAGAACATCGAGCGCATCGAAGTCATCAGCGGCCCCGGCGGCGCGCTGTGGGGCGCCAACGCGGTCAACGGCGTGATCAACATCATCACGCGCCAGGCGGGGGACACCCAGGGCGGCATGCTGTGGCTGTCCGCCGGCACGCGGGAACACGGCGAGGCAGTGCAGTACGGCGGTGCGCTGGGGCAGCACGCGCATTACCGCGTCTACGCGCGGGATTTCCGCCGGCGCTCGTTCGACAACAGTGCCGGACAGGACGCGCACGACGGCTGGAGCAATCCGCAGATCGGCTTCCGCGTGGACTGGGATGCCGGCGGCGGCGACACCGTGATGCTGCAGGGCGATCTGCACGATGGACGCGTGCAGCAGGTCGGAGCCGTCGACTCGCGCAGCACCGAGGGTGATGTGCTGGCGCGCTGGCGGCACACGATCAGCGACACCTCCGATTTCCACCTGCAGGCCTATTACGACTACGTGCATCGCCGCGACGACGCCAGCGGCAGCGGCTTCGTGCTCAGGACGGGGGACATCGAGCTGCAGCACAGCTTTGCGCTGGGCAAGCGCCACCGGATCGTCTGGGGGATCGGCGACCGGCGCTACCACTACGACATCACGCCACGGGTCAGCCCGGTCAGTTCGCTGCTGTGGGACCCGGCGGTGAACACGCAGAACCTGGCGAACGCGTTCGTGCAGGACCAGATAGCGCTGGGGTCGCGCACGCGGCTGACGCTCGGCCTCAAGGCGGAGGACGATCCCTACTCGGGCGTGTCGCTGATGCCCAGCGGCATCGTGTCGTTCAAGCCGGGCGACAACGTCCTGCTGTGGACCTCCGCGTCGCGCGCGATGCGCACGCCCACGGCGTTCGACCAGGACGTCATCGAGAAACTCGGCACGCTCACTCTCCTGGTCGGCAACCCGGATTTCAGGCGCGAGCAACTGACCGCGTACGAGGCGGGCTGGCGCGCCCAGCTGGCCGCGCGCGCGACGATGTCGGTCTCGGCGTTCTACAACGTCTACGACGACCTGAAGACCGTCGAGTTCTCGCCCGCGGGTTTGCCGCTGCTGTGGGGCAATGGCATGCGCGGGCACACGTACGGGTTGGAGGCATGGGGCAGTTATTCGATCAATGATGCGTGGCGGCTGGACGCGGGTTTCTCCACGTTGCGCAAGCGGCTGCATTTCAAGCCCGGCGCCAGCGGTCTGCTGGGTACCTCGCAAGCCGGCGATGATCCGAGCCATCACGGCTTCATCCGTTCGGTGATGAACCTGTCCGATCGCTGGATGCTGTCCGCCGAGTTGCGCCAGGTCGGCGCGTTGCCGGACCCGAAAGTGCCGGGCTACGTGGAGCTGGATGCACGCCTGGGCTGGCGGCCCACCGACAAGCTGGAACTGTCCCTGTCCGGCACCAACCTGCTGCATCCGTGGCACCAGGAATACGTCTTCCCGTACAGCGATCGCATCGCGCGGGCCGTGTCGTTCGATCTGCGGCTGGCGTTCTGACGCGCATGCCATGGCCGTTCTCGCCCCTGGGAGAATCCGGTCGCGCGCCGCGGCGGCAGCCGGTGCGCGCATGGCGGGCCGGGCGGCGTGCGGGCGTCATGGCGGGCCTGCTTGTCGTGGGGCTGGCGTGCGCCATCGGCGCGGCCGCGGTGCATGCCGCGCAAGCGAAATCGCCGTCGCCGGTCTCGCTGGAGTACGCCGTCAAGGCGACCTATCTCTACAAGTTCGCGCCCTTTGTCACCTGGCCGCCCGGCGAATTTGCCAGCACCAACGCACCCTTCACGATCTGCGTGGTGGGCAATAATCCGTTCGACGGATACCTGGAACGCGCGGTGGCCGGGCGCGGCTTTGGCGGCCATCCTTTCAGCGTGCGCCGGCTCATGTCGCTGACGCCCGACGCACATTGCCAGATCGCCTTTCTTGCGCAGCTGCCGGCGCAGGACATCCGCCAGGCGCTGGCTGCGGTAAGCGGCCAGCCCGTGCTCACCGTGGTCGATTCGGCCACGCCCGATCGCGAGGGCATCGTGCAGTTCGTGATACGGCAGGGGCGGGTCGGCTTCGAGATCAATGTCGGCGCCGCCTCGCGCAACCACCTGGCGATCAGCTCGAAATTGCTGAGCCTTGCGCTGGCAGTGAGGGACCCGTCATGACGGCGAACCGGGACCGCAAGCCGTTCGGGTTCCGTCCCGCCATGATGGTGCTCGCGGTCGGCTTGCTGCTGCTGGTCGGTGCGCTCGCCACGGCTTATCAGTATCGTTCGGGGCGCATCGAGCACCGGCGCCAGCTGGTCACGCAGGCCAATATCCTGGCGGCCAGCGTGACCGCGGCGATCGCCTTCGACGATCGCGTGGCCGCGCAGGAGTACGTCAATGCGCTGAAGCTGGATCCGCGACTGGATGCCGTGGCGGTGTACAACGAGGCGCATCGCCAGGTCGCCGGGTTCCGCCGCGAGGGCAGTGCACCGATCGCCGACAGCGGGCTGTCGCCCGGCGACTGGCACCAGGTGGTGGTGCCGGCGCGCCAGGGCACCACCACCGTCGGACGCGTCTACCTGCGCGCCGCGGCGTTGCCGCTGATCGTGCAACTGGCGCGCTACAGCGGCGTGGTGTTGCTGACGATCATGGCGGTGCTGATGCTCACCGCGCTGGCGGTGGCGCAAAGCGTGCTGACCCGCGCTCATGCCTCGCTGCGCCGGCGCGCCGCGGAACTGGCCGACGCCAACCAGCGGCTCAGCGTGGAGATGGAGCAGCGCGCACGCACCGAGGAGGCGCTGCGGCAGAGCCAGAAGATGGAGGCCATCGGCCAGCTCTCCGGCGGCATCGCGCACGACTTCAACAACCTGCTGATGATCATCAAGGGCAGCCTGACGCTGGTGCAGGACAAGCTGCTGCGCGACGATGCGCCCGCCCACGTGGCGGCGTCGGTGCGGCAGCGCGTCGTCGCGGGCGAGGCTGCGACGACGGCGACGCCGGCCGACACGGGCGCGATCGCACGACACGAAGCGCGCCAGCAGCGGATCAGGCATCACCTGGAGGTCGCCCAGGAGAGCGTCGAACGCGCCGCAAGCCTGACCCAACGCCTGCTCAGCTTCGCCCGCCGGCAACCGCTGTCGCCTCAATCGCTGCAGCTCGATGTGCTGATCCGCAACATGCGTTCGCTGCTGGAACATTCGGTGGGCTCCGGGGTGAAGATCGATTATCGGCTTGAGTCGCGCCGAGCCGTGCTGTGCGACGCCAACCAGATGGAGAGCGCGATCCTCAACCTTGTCGTCAACGCGCGCGACGCCATGCCCGAGGGCGGCTGCGTCGCCATCTGCCTGGACGATCTGCGCGTCGACGCCGCCCATCCGGTGAGCGGCCTGCCATTCGGCGATTACGTGCAACTGCGCGTGGTCGACAACGGCACCGGCATGAGCGAGGAAATCCGGCGCAAGGCGTTCGACCCGTTCTTCACCACCAAGCCGGTAGGCAAGGGCACCGGGCTGGGGCTCAGCACCATCTTCGGCTACGTCGAGCAGTCGCACGGCATGGCCAGCATCGACAGCGCGATCGGCCGCGGCACCACCGTTCGCATCGTGCTGCCGCATGCATCCGCCACGAGCACTTCGGAGGTAGCCTGATGCGTTCCGGCAAGTCATCCATGCCCAGCGTGCTGCTGGTCGAAGACGAGGCCTTTCTGCGTGAACTCGTCGTGGAAATCCTGCACGACGCGGGCTATCACGTGATCGAGGCCGGCGACGGCAGCGCCGGGGTCGACGCCTTGCGTTCGGACCTGCGTATCGACTTGCTGCTGAGCGACATCAAGCTGCCCGATCTGGACGGCTATACGGTGGCCCAGGTCGGCAAGAAGCTGCACCCCGACCTGAAGGTGATCCTGATGACCGGCTACGCGCCCTCGCCGTTGCCCGAGGCGCTGCAATCGCTGGTGTATCGCGTGCTGCAGAAACCCTTTTCGCTGAACCTCCTGCCGGGCCTGGTGGCCGCCGCGCTGGACGCTTGAGGGAAGTCGAACGGCTTACGACGCGGCGGGCTGAAGGGTGAGCGTATGCTGCGTCGGCCCCGGCAGCAGCGGCGTTGGACGGCCGTCGACCCAGTCCTCGTGGCCCGCGCCGAAGAACGGCGACAGCGGGTTGTCGCTCTGGCCGCCGGGCATCTCCAGGATGCCGCGGTCCTCGTGGCCGGGAGAGACGTCGAGTCGTTCGGAGGCGCCGAAGCCCGGTGCCGCCACGCGCGGCATGTTGTGGTCGCCGGGCAACGGCTGGTCGGGCATGTCGATGAAGCGCGCCAGCCACGCGGGCAGGGCGGCAGCCAGCGGGTGCCTGATGTCGCTGCGGTTGACTTCGCCCCAGTTGCGCGCGGCGAGGCCGCCTGGCTGCCGGTCCAGCTGCTGCGCCATCTGGCGCGCGGCGTCGGTGAGCAGGGCGTCCCAGTTCGGGTACTTCGGATCGAGCAGCCACTCGGGGCGTGCGTGCAGCAGCATCCACACCGCCGCTTCCGGGCTGTGCTCGCCGGGCCAGCGGAAATCCGCGTGGCGTTGTTTCACCCGCGCGACGAACGGCGCCAGCACCTCCTGGCTGACCTGCGTGCGGAAGGCGCGCACCAGCCGGTAGTCGACGCTGTCGATGGCGGCGCGGCCGCGCCAGTGGCGAGTGAGCTGGCTCAGTTGCTGCAGCGCCGGCTCCTGGCTGTCGGCCAGCGTACGTTGCAGCAGGGCTTGCCAGCGCGTGAGGAACACCGCGCGGTTGTCGAGCTGGATGTCGAGTAGATCGCCGGGGGTGAAGCTGGCGCGCGCGTGCAGGTCGTCGCGGATCTGCTGCGCACGAGCGCCGAGATCGTGCCCGCCGTTGCCGAGCAGGTTCAGCGCGGCGCCGTCGACGGTGCGGTTGTTGGCGGTCCACAGCCTGCCGTCGGCGGGATTCTCGATGCGCGGGTACTGCGC
>CALCWL010000242.1 GCA_937906285.1 uncultured Rhodanobacter sp.
GCGCGCTGCTGCACCGGCACGTAGATGCGCGCGTACGGCGCGTCGCCGGCCAGCAGGATCGCCAGCGGCGCGCCGACCGGCGCCTGGTCGCCCAGGCGGTACGGCAGGCTGTCGATGCGCCCGGCGCGCGGCGCCACGACGGCCAGCTTGCCCAGCAGCACCTGCTGCGCGCTGACTTGCGCCTGCGCCGCCGCGACCGCGGCTTGCGCCTGGGCGAGCTGCTCCGGACGCGTGCCGTGCAACAACTCGTCAAGCGCTGCGCGTGCGGCCGCTGCCTGGCCATCGGCGTTGCCTGCCGCGGCGCGGGCGCGATCGAGATCGGCCGCGGCCACGTAGCTCTTGCCCTTCAGCGGCAGCAAACGGTTGTAGTACGCGCGGGCCTCGCGTGCCTGTGCCTGCACCGCGGCCAGATTCGCGCGGGCCCTGGCGATGTCCTCGCGGCGCGGCCCGGCGCGGAGTTCCGCCAGGAGTTCGCGCTGCTGCTGCAACTGGGCCTGGGTCGCTGCAAGCTGGGCGCGGGTGTGTGCGGGGTCCAGCTGGAGCAGCGGCTGGCCTGTCTTGACCTGCTCGCCCTCGCGCACGTCGATCGCCACGATGCGCTCGGCGGCCGGCGCCGGCAGCGTGACGCGGTCGAACTCGAGTGTGCCCAGCGCCTGCGGCACCTGCTTGCTGCAACCGGCGGGAACGGCAAGCACCAGCGCCACCAGCGACCGGTGGATCACGGCCGTGTACTTCATGCGGGTTCTCCACGTTTCGGCGTGCCGACGCCCTGCCCCAGCAGGGCCAGCGTGTGTTCGAGCATGGCCTCGGGGCCGAGTGCCTCGGCATCGAAGGCGCGTCGCCAGATCGGCGCGCCGGCGGCCGGGAACAGGGTCAGGCCGACCAGCGAGACGACCAGCAGGCGCGGGTCCAGCGCCGGGTTGAGTTGTCCGTGTGCCTGCGCCGCGGCGAAGCGTTGCGCCAGCAGCTGCGGCACGCCCGGCACGGCCCGGTCGAACAGCACCTCGCGCAGCGCACCGCCTTCGCACAACACCTCGCGCACCCACAGCGTCGGCAGCCAGGGATGGCCCGCCACGACGTCGCTGATCCCGCGCACGAAGGCTTCGGTCAACGCGGGCGGATCATTGCCTGCACGCTCCAGCTGCGCGCGCAGCGGCGCCAGCGCCGGCAGCAGGCGCTCGTCGATCACGGCATGCAGCAGCCGCGCCTTGTCGCCGAAGTAGTAATGCAGCATCGCCGGGGTGACCCCTGCCTCGGTGGCAATCGCCCGCAACGAGGTGGCGGCGATGCCCGTGCGCGCGAACTGCCCCAGCGCCGCATCCAGCAGATGTCGACGCAGATCCTGCTCGTCGCCGCTGGGGCGTCCGGCGCGGCGCGGTGGTTTTGCCCGTTTGCCTGAAACAGTCATGGAGCATAAATTAATTGATCATTTAATTATTTGCAAATCCCTCGGCGCCGGCGGTTACCGGCATGGTCCTTCCGGCGCCTCCGCGCTACTCTCGCGCCCCTATGAGCGAACTCAACCAGCGCGACTTCACCCTCGATCCCGACGACAATGCCCGCCTCGCCAACCTGTGCGGACCGTTCGACGAACACCTGCGCCAGGTGGAGCTGCGCCTGGGCGTGGAGATCAACCACCGCGGCAGCATCTTCCAAGTGATCGGCGAGGACGCGCCCACGAAGGCAACCGAAAAGGTGCTGCGCGCGCTGTACGCCGCCACCGCCGACGAGGCCCTGACCGGCGCGAAGATCAACCTGCATCTGGCCGAATCGGGCATCGACGCGATCGCCGAAGCGGCGGCCGAAGGCGCCCAGGAAGTCGTCATCAAGGTCAAGCGCGGCGTGATCAAAGGGCGCGGCCCGAACCAGGCGCGCTATCTGCATGCGATCGCCAGCCACGACATCAACTTCGGCGTGGGCCCGGCCGGCACCGGCAAGACCTACCTCGCCGTGGCCAGCGCGGTCGAAGCGCTGGAGGCGAACCGGGTGCAGCGGCTGATCCTGGTGCGGCCGGCGGTGGAGGCCGGCGAGAAACTGGGCTTCCTGCCCGGCGATCTGTCACAGAAGGTCGATCCCTACCTGCGTCCGCTGTACGACGCGCTGTACGAGATGCTCGGCTTCGAGAAGGTGGCCAAGCTGATCGAGCGCAACGTGATCGAGATCGCGCCGCTGGCGTACATGCGCGGGCGCACCCTGAACGATTCGTACGTGATCCTCGACGAGGCGCAGAACACCACGGTCGAGCAGATGAAGATGTTCCTCACCCGCATCGGCTTCGGCACGGTGGCGGTGATCACCGGCGACGTCACCCAGGTCGACCTGCCGCGCAACACCCGCTCCGGCCTGCGCCAGGCGATCGAGGTATTGCGCGGGGTGGCCGGCATCAGCTTCACCTTCTTCACCTCGCGCGACGTGGTGCGCCACCCGCTGGTGGCGAAGATCGTGCGTGCGTACGAGGCGTTCGAGCAGAAGGACGAGGACGGCGAATGAGCGCGCCGGTGACGCTCGCCGTCGGCTACGCAGTGCCACGTGCCGGCCTGCCCGCGCCGGCCAGCTTCCGTCGCTGGGTCGAGGCCGCGCTGCGTGGCGCGAAACGGCGCAAGCGCACCGAACTGGCGATCCGCATCGTCGACGCCGACGAGGGCAGCGCGCTCAACCGCGACTACCGCGGCAAGGATTACGCCACCAACGTGCTGTCGTTTCCCGCCGAACTGCCGCCGGGCGTGGATCTGCCGCTGATCGGCGACCTCGCCATCTGCGCCCCGGTGGTGCTGCGCGAAGCGGCCGAACAGGGCAAATTGCCACGCGACCACTGGGCCCATCTCACCATCCACGGCGTGCTGCACCTGCTCGGTTACGACCACATCGAGGAGGCCGAGGCCGAGGCGATGGAGGCGCTGGAAACCCGCATCCTGGCCGGCCTCGGCATCGCCGACCCGTACGCTTGAATGCTGCAGGGCGCACACGGCCCGCCCTCCTCGTGTGGCGAAACGGCGGCGGGCAGCGCCCGCTCTGCGCAGTACCCTCGATTGCACATGCCGTGCGGCCGTGCAGGGTCGAAACGGATTTTTCCGCTAGAATCAAGCTTCCGCCCGCGTTTGGGCCGATTTCCAAAGAGTGATGAACGACGACCCTGGCAGTACCAGCGGCCCGGCCCACCGCACCTGGTGGGATCGACTGGGCCACCTGTTTTCCGGCGAGCCGCGCAACCGCAACGAGCTGCTTGAGGAACTGCGTGCCGCGCAGAGCAATGGCCTGCTCTCGGTCGACACCCTCACCATGGTGGAGGGGGCGATCAAGGTCACCGAGCTGGATGTCGACGATGTCATGGTGCCACGCGCGCAGATCGTGATGCTCGCGGCGGACTCCTCTTTGTCCGACCTGCTGGCCACCGTGGTCGAATCCGGCCACTCGCGCTTCCCCGTACATGGCGAGGACAAGGACGAGATCCTCGGCATCCTGCTGGCCAAGGATCTGCTGAAATACTTCGGCGCGACCGAACACTTCGACATCCGCGCGATCCTGCGCCCGGCGGTATTGATCCCCGAGTCGATGAAGCTCAACGTGCTGCTGGAGGAATTCCGCCTCAGCCGCAACCATATGGCGCTGGTGGTCAACGAATACGGCGGCGTCGCCGGCCTGGTGACCATCGAGGATGTGCTGGAGGAAATCGTCGGCGAGATCGACGACGAGCACGACGACGAGGAAGAGCCCGAGCTGATGCACGAACAGCCCGGCGGCGACTGGCTGGTCAGCGCGCTGACCCCGATCGAGGATTTCAACGATCAGACCGGTGCCGGCTTCCCCGACGAGGAATACGACACCGTCGGCGGCATGGTCACCGCCGAATTCGGCCACCTGCCCGAGGTCGGCGAAGAAGTCGCGATGGGCGACTACCTGTTCCACGTCACCGCCGCGGACGACCGCCGCGTGCAGCAGTTCCGCGTGGTCAGGCAGCCCGGCCTGATGGCTTCCTGACCCTGCACATGGATTTGCTCCGTCGCGTGACCTTGCTGCTTGCCCTGCTCGTGCTCGCCGCACTGGCACCGGCACGCGCCGGCATCGCCGAGGCGCCCGGCGCCGATCTCGAAGTGTCGCTGGTGACCTACGGCCCAGGCGACATCTACTGGGAGCGTTTCGGCCACGACGCCATCGAGGTGCGCGATCGGGTCTCGGGCGAGTCGGTCAATTTCAACTACGGCGTGTTCGACTTCGAGGAGAAGAACTTCCTGCTGAACTTCGCGCGCGGCCGCATGCACTACATGATGGACGCCGAAGCCAGCGCGCCGGAGGAGGCCTACTATGCCGAGGTCGGCCGCTCGGTGACGCGCCAGCGACTGGCGCTGGACGCCGACCAGGCCGCCCATCTGCGCGACGACCTGCTGTGGAACCTGCGCCCGCAGAACGCCGTCTACGACTACGACTATTACGCCGACAACTGCACCACCCGTGTGCGCGACGCCTTCGATCGCGCACTCGACGGCGCCGTGAAAAACCAGCTGCAGGCGCATGCGGGCGAATTCACCTATCGCCAGCAGACGGTGCGGCTGATGAGCGCGCAACCCTGGCTGATGCTGATGCTGGACCTGGGCCTGGGCCCCTATGCCGACCAGCCGCTGACGGCGTGGCAGGAAAGTTTCCTGCCCGCCGTGCTGCAGGCCCGACTGCGCCAGGTGCGGATCACCGGGCCGGGCGGCAGCCGACCGCTGGTGCAGGACGAGCGCGTGATCTCGCCCAACCGCCTCGTCCCGCCGCCGTCCTCGCCGCCCGACCTGCGCCTGCCATTGGGTGCGGCGGGCCTGCTGCTGGGCGCGTTGCTGCTGGCCACGCGATGGTGGTGGCCGACCGGCCACGCCCTGCTCGGCACGCTGTTCCTGCTGCTGGCCGGTGCTGTCGGCGTGGTGTTGCTGGGCTTGTGGACGCTGACCACGCACCATTCCGCCTGGGCCAACGCCAACCTGCTGCTGTTCAATCCGCTGGCGTGGTTGCTGCTGCCCGCGTTGTGGCGCACGCGCCGCGGCTTCGCCGCCTCGCGCTTCGTCGACGGCCTGATCGTGTTGCAGCTGTTCGCCCTGCTCGCCGCGCTCGCGCTGCACCTGTTGCCCGGCACCGTGCAGCAGAACCAGCCGTGGCTGCTGTTCGCCCTGCCGTGCTGGCTGGCGCTGGCATGGAGCTTGCGCCGCAAGCCCTGATTCCCTCGCGCGCGCCCGCGTTGCCCCGCCCCGGTCGGCACGGCATCATGGGGCATGAATTCCACCCCGCCACCACCTGCTGCACCCGCGCCTTCCGCTGAGCCGATGGTGGTCAACTGCATCGCCTACCAGCGCGATGGCGCGCGCATCGGCGAAATCGGCCTGGACGCCATCAGCGACGTGCTGGCGAGCCCGGACACCTTCGTCTGGGTCGGCCTGCACGAGCCGGACGAGCCGCTGCTGGAAAAACTCCAGGAAGAGTTCTGCCTGCACGACCTGGCCATCGAAGACGCGCACAACGCGCACCAGCGCACCAAGATCGAGACCTACGGCGACTCGCTGTTCCTGGTGGTGCAGACCGCGCAGCTGATCGAGGCCGAGCTGAAATTCGGCGAGACGCAGATCTTTCTCGGCGCGCGCTACCTGGTCACCGTGCGCCACGGCGCCTCGCTCTCGTACGCGCCGGCCCGGCGCGCCTGCGAGAACGTGCCCGAGCTGCTCGCCAACGGGCCCAGCTACGGCCTCTATGGCGTGCTGGACCTGATCGTGGACAACCTGCTGCCCATCGTGCGCGACTTCCGCGAGGAGCTGGGTCTGCTCGAGCAGGACATCTTTGCCGAGACCTTCAAGCGCAGCACGGTGCACCGGCTGTACGACATGCAGCGCGACCTGATGACGCTGCGCCTGGCGGTGGCCCCGCTGCAGGACATCACCAGTCAGCTGGTGCGGCTGCACCAGGGCCTGATCCCCGACGAATTGCGGCCGTATTTTCGCGACGTCTACGACCACGTGTTCCGTGTCAACGAATCGATCAGCGCGATGCGCGAAATGCTCACCGCCGCGATCAACGTCAACCTCTCGCTGGTCACCTTCGGCCAGAACGAGGTGATGAAGAAACTCGCCGGCTGGGCCGCCATGCTGGCCGCGCCGACCCTGCT
>CALCWL010000243.1 GCA_937906285.1 uncultured Rhodanobacter sp.
CTACCTGCGCTTCGTGCGCGGCGTGGTCGACGCCGACGACCTGCCGCTCAACGTCAGCCGCGAGATCCTGCAGCACAATCGCCAGGTCGATCGCATCAAGGCCGCCTGCGTCAAGCGCGTACTCGACCTGATCGAGAAACTGGCCAAGGACGAACCGGAGAAGTTCGCCACCTTCTACAAGGCCTTCGGCA
Source organism: uncultured Rhodanobacter sp. (assembly GCA_937906285.1). Classification (GTDB taxonomy): domain Bacteria; phylum Pseudomonadota; class Gammaproteobacteria; order Xanthomonadales; family Rhodanobacteraceae; genus Rhodanobacter. Next base: position 192 of record CALCWL010000243.1, read on the forward strand.
ACACGCTCAAGGAAGGCATCAGCGAAGACGCCAACAACCGCGAACGCATCGCCAAACTGCTGCGCTTTGCTTCAACCAAAGGCGAAGGCACCGCGCAGAACGTCTCGCTGGACGACTACATCGGCCGCATGGCCATCGGCCAGGACGCGATCTGGTACATCACCGCCGACAGCTACGCTGCCGCTGCCGGCAGCCCCCAGCTGGAAGCGTTCAAGGCCAAGGACATCGAAGTGCTGCTGATGTCCGACCGCATCGACGAATGGATGATCGGCAGCTTGAGCGAGTACGAAGGCAAGAAGCTCAAGAGCGTGGCCAAGGGCGAGGTGCCGCTGGACGAGGCCGACAAGAAGAAGCAGGAAGAGGCCGCGAAAGAGGCCGAGCCGCTGCTCAAGAAGCTCAAGGAGCTGCTCGGCGATCGCGTGGGCGAAGTGAAGGTGTCGGCCCGCCTGACCGACTCGCCATCATGCCTGGCCCTCTCCGACTACGAGATGGCGCCGCACCTGGCCCGCCTGCTGCGCGAAGCCGGGCAGGACATGCCCGAGTCCAAGCCGACGCTGGAGATCAACCCGCAGCACGCGCTGGTCAAGCGTGTGGAGGCCGAGGCGGACGAGGACAAGGCCCGTGACCTGGCCACCTTGCTGCTGGAACAGGCGGAAATCTCCGCCGGTGCGCAGTTGCCGGATCCGGCGGCGTTCGTGCAGCGGATGAACCGGGTGTTGCTGGGGTAGAACGTCGATACCTCGTTGACCACAGAGGCCCGCCAGTGGCGGGCCTCTGTGTAGAATACTTGTCCGCACGTTCCGTCAAGCCGCTCGATTGTCTGCATGGTCGAGTTGCTTCTGACCACCCCATCACCCAAGCCTGGAAGGGCGCGTCATGCCCCAGGCAAGCTTGACGGCCCGGCGTGCGGTACCGTGGAGCCGGCTGTCTCAGGGGGGCCAGGCATGGCGCTGCACGATGGTTTGTACGATTTGCTGGTGACCGACCGGCTGCTGGGGCAATTGGTACCCGAGCAATCCCTGGTGGAGACGCTGGCTGGCGGTGGCGTGGACGTGCTCGCCGATGCGGTCGCGCGGCAGCTCGCCGACGTGCTGGAAGACATGAGTGGGAGTGGCGACGACCAGCTCGTTCGCCAGCTCGAACTGGTCAACGCGCTGTTGTTGACCCTGCGCCAACGCGCCATCGCCCAACGCAACGGAAAGGAGTTGGCGCAGTGCGTCGACCTGGTTCCTCCGCCGGTGCGCCTGTTGAAGGCGATAGACCAGCGCCGGCGCTTCCCCGCCGCTCCGCAGATCGGCCTTGGCATGCCTTGGCTTTTTACCGCCGCCAAGGGATCGCCTTCGCTGTTGCAGGAGATTCGCAGCGAGCTTGCCTCCGCCGACCGCGTGGACATCCTGGTCAGTTTCATCACGGTTTCCGGTGTGCGGAAGATCGTGGACGTACTGCGCCAGGTGACCGCGTTGAATGCGCAGCAGCGGGCCGGCGCCCGTATTCGGGTGCTTACCACCACCTATACGGGGGCCACGGAGCTGCGTGCGATCGATGAACTGGCGCGACTGCCCGGGTGCGAGATAAGGGTTTCCCTCGACGGCAGGCGGACTCGCCTGCACGCCAAGGCGTGGATGTTTCATCGCGCCAGCGGCTTTGGTTCCGCGTATATCGGCAGCGCCAACCTTTCCGGGGCTGCGATGACGGGCGGGCTGGAGTGGACGGTGAAGCTGTCCGAGCGTGCCCAGCCCGGGGTGTTTTCTCGCGCGCAAGCGCATTTCGAAACGCTGTGGGACGACAACGAGTTCCAGTTCTACGACCCCGACAACAGCGAACATCGACGGGCGCTTGCGTTGGCGCTCGCCCGCGAATCGGGTGCGCCGGACGCGGGTGCGCCCACGTTCTTCGACCTGCAGCCGAAGAACTATCAGCAGGAGATGCTCGAACAGCTCGTCAATGAGCGCGAACACGGGCGCCATCGGAACCTGGTGGTCGCCGCCACCGGAACCGGCAAGACGATGGTGGCCGCTTTCGACTATCGGCGCACCTGTGGGCTCGAGGGAGGCCAACCGCGCCTGCTTTTCGTCGCGCATCGCGAGGAGATATTGCGCCAGGCGTTGTGCACCTGGCGCGCGGTATTGCGCGATCCCGAGTTTGGCCAGCTGCTGGCGGGTGGCAGGGAGCCGGAGCGCCTGGACCACGTGTTCGCCACCATCGACAGCCTGGCCAGTCGCCAGGTGGTCCAGGAGATGGGTGTCGGCTATTGGCACACCGTCATCGTCGACGAGTGCCATCGCCTGGCCGCCAACCGCTTCGACGCGTTCATCATCACCATTCGGCCGAGGGTCTTGCTGGGTCTGACCGCAACCCCCGAACGCAGCGATGGGAGGCCAATTTCCCCCTACTTTGACGCGCGGCCGGACGGGAGTCCTGCAGTTGAGCTTCGCTTGTGGCACGCGTTGGACCAACAACTGTTGGCTCCATTCGAGTACTACGCCTGCGACGACGCCACGGACTTTTCCGAGGTTCCCTGGGATCGCCCCGGCGAAAGGCAGGCCGTCGACAACCTGGTTACCGGGAACGACGTGCGGGCCCGATTGGTGGTGAACGAGTGGCAGCGATTGGCGGCCGAGCCGCGGCGCTCCAGGGCGCTCGTGTTCTGCGTTTCCGTGGCGCATGCCAGGTTCATGGCGGATTGGTTCAATGCCGCCGGCCTGCCGGCGGCGTGCGTGGTGGGCGAGACCTCGGAGGATGAGCGCCGACTGGCGCCACAACGCCTGGCCCGGGGCGAGCTGTGCGCTTTGGTGACCGTCGACCTTTACAATGAAGGGGTGGACCTGCCCTCCGTCGACACGTTGCTGCTGCTGCGGCCGACCCAGAGCGCACTGTTGTTCCAGCAACAGATTGGTCGCGGCCTGCGCCTTGCGCCGGGCAAGGAGAGCTGCCTGATCCTTGATTTTGTGGGCCAGCAGCGCACGGATTTCCGGTTCGATCGGTTACTGTCCGTCCTGACCGGGCTTGGTCGCCAGGGCGTACTGGACGCCTTGGAACAAGGCTTCAGCCAGCTGCCGCCCGGTTGCCACATCCAGTTGCAAAGGCAAACGCGTGAGCAGGTGTTGCGGAGCCTGAAGGCCATGGTAGCCAGCAACTGGCGCCGGCTTCGCGTGGAGCTGCAGGCTTACGCGGCATTGCAAGGTACGGGACAGGTCGTGCTCGCCGACTTTCTGCGTGAGCAATCGCTGGAACTCGAGGATGTCTATCGCCGGGGAGTGCGCAGCGGATGGACGGAGTTGAAGCGTGACGCGGGACTGATGGTTGCCGAGCCCGGACCGGAGGAGGCGTATTTCAGCCGACGGATGGGCGATCTGTGCCACCTGGACGATCCGCGTCGACTCGACGTCATGCGCGCGTTGGGCGCGTCGGGCGGCTCGGATGCGAACTTGATCGACGTCGCGACGGCGGAATTGCAGATGCTCGCCTATCAGGTGGATGGGACGCACGCCCAGGTCGGTGGTCCGGCGGCGTTCATGGCCCGCATTGCCCGGAACCCGGCCATTGGCGCGGAGATGGTCGAGCTGGCGGATGTGTTGCAAAGCCGGGCGAGCTTGTCGTTCCGGTCATTGCCCGGGCTGCAGGACACGCCGCTGTGCCTGCATGCGGGGTACCACGTTCGGGAGATCCTCACGGCGGTGGGCTGGCTCACGGCTTTCCGGCGGACGCCGTTTCAATCCGGCCGTCTTTCGCTCAACGATCGAAAGACCGAATTGCTTTTTGTAACGCTGGACAAGAGCGCCGGGTACCACGATCGAATCGCGTATCGTGACTACGCCATCAGCGCCACGCGCTTCCACTGGCAGACGCAGAACAACGCGGGGCCGGACAATGCAAGCGGGCGTCGTTACATGGAGAGTGGCGACAACGGTTGGAACTTCCAGCTGTTCGTCCGGACCCGCAAAGGCGAACCCTATCTCGCCTGTGGCCGGGTCATGATGGAGAGCATCGAGGGCGACAGGCCGATGAGTGTCGTCTGGAACCTGGAACAGGCCTTGCCTGCAAGATGGTTTCGCGAGTTCAGCATGTTGCGGGGCGCTTGATGGCGAGTCCGCGTCCCGCGCGAGTCCGCGTCCCGCCTTGGCGACAGCGGCAATCCCCACCACTGCACCTGCCCGGAATCGGATCCATGAAACACCTTTTGCTCATGTTGGGCTGTCTGCTGCTGCTGCTCGGGCCGGGAAGTCCCGCCGACGCGGCAACGCCGGCTGCCCGCACCATCGTGCTGGTGCGCCACGGTTATTACCTGCCTGACGCGACGACCGATCCGAAACTGGGGCCGCACCTGGCGCCGATCGGGGTGGCCCAGGCGCATCTGGCGGGTGCGCGGCTGGCCGGGTTGCCGACGCGTTTCGATGCGCTGTACGTCAGCCCGGTGCAGCGGGCGCGCGATACCGCGGCGGTCATCGGCGAGGACTTTCCCGGGCGCCGCTTCGAGGTGGTCGACGATCTGGCCGAGTGCACGCCACCGACGCGCCGGGCTGCGGTCATGGCGAAGGAAAAGCCGGCCGACCTGGCTGCCTGCAAGGCGCAGTTCGACCGCCTGTTTGCCCGCTATTTCAAGCCGGCATCCGGTCATGAGCAGACCGACCTGATGGTCTGCCACGGCAACGTGATCCGCAACATGGTGGTGCGCGCCATGGGCGTCGATCCGCGGGCGTGGCTGGAAATGTCGGTGGGCAACGCCAGCATCACCCGCATCCGGGTGGACGCCGATGGCACCTTCAAGGTGATCTCGGTGGGTGACGTCGGGCACATCCCGCCGGGCCTGCGCACGGGTGCCAGCGGCGATCCCGAGCGCAGCCTGGCAATTCCGGCGTTGCCATAGCGATGCGCGGGCGCGGATGCATGCCGCCGGCAACGCGTGACGGCGGCGAGGGGTGACGGACATGGCAGCACAGAGCTCGCTCCCCGGCTTTGCACCCCCTGCGGCCACGGACCGGCTGTTCCTGGCGGTGTTCCCCGACCCGGCCACCGCGGCACGATTGGCCGCGCTCGCCGCCGACCAATGCGCCCGCCACGGATTGCGCGGCAAGCCGTTGCTGCCCGGGCGGCTGCACGTCACGCTGTTCCACCTGGGCGACTGGGCCGGACTGCCGCCGGGTGTGGTAGATGCCACGATGAAGGCGGCCGCGCGGGTGCGGGCCGCGCCCTTCGAAGTGGTGTTCGACCGCGTGGCCAGTTTCGACGGCCGGCGCGACAGACTGCCCTTCGTGCTGCGCTGCGAGGGCGGCAATACGGCGCTGCGCGCCTTCCAGGCGGAGCTGGGCGGGCTGCTGCGCGAAGCGGGCGTGGTGCCGGCCGGGAGCGGTTTCGAGCCGCACGTCACCCTGGCATACGACGCTCGCAAGGTGGTCGCCGAGCCGGTGCCGCCGATCGGCTGGCGCGTCGACGAGTTCGTGCTGGTGCACAGCCTGCTGGGCAGGACGCGGCACATCCGGCTCGGCGGCTGGCCGCTGGGCTGAGCGCCGGCGGCGCGTGCGGGTGCGTGCCGCGGGAGTGCACGCAGGACCCGGTTTTCTGTATGTTGTCGCTTTCCTCATCGCAAGGGCTCGACGCATGACCGCATCGCCGGGACAACCCGACCATCTGCGCCGCAGCCTTTCCAACCGACATCTGCAATTGATCGCCATCGGCGGCGCCATCGGCACCGGCCTGTTCATGGGCTCGGGCAAGACGATCAGCCTGGCCGGGCCGTCGATCCTGCTGGTCTACCTGATCATCGGCGTGATGCTGTTCTTCGTGATGCGGGCGATGGGCGAGCTGCTGCTGTCCAACCTCGAGTACAAGTCGTTCATCGACTTCTCCACCGACCTGCTGGGGCCGTGGGCCGGTTTCTTCTGCGGCTGGACCTACTGGTTCTGCTGGATCATCACCGCGATCGCCGACGTCATCGCCATCGC
>CALCWL010000244.1 GCA_937906285.1 uncultured Rhodanobacter sp.
GACCGCCGCAAGATGGCCGCCGGCGAGCAGCCCGCCGACTGGGGCTTCGCCGAGAACCTGGCCTACGCCACCCTGGTCGACGGCGGGTTCGACATGCGCCTGGTGGGTCAGGATTCGGGGCGCGGCACGTTCTTCCATCGCCACGCGGTGCTGCACGACCAGAAGGACGGGCATACCTACATGCCGCTGGCCGAAGTGCGCGCCACCGCCGATGTCGAGGTGATCGACTCGCTGCTCAGCGAAGAGGCGGTGATGGCGTTCGAGTACGGCCACTCCACCACCGACCCGGACACGCTCAACATCTGGGAGGCGCAGTTCGGCGACTTCGCCAACGGTGCGCAGGTCGTGATCGACCAGTTCATCAGCTCCGGCGAATCGAAGTGGAACCGGTTGTGCGGCCTGGTGCTGCTGCTGCCGCACGGCTACGAGGGCCAGGGCCCGGAGCATTCCTCCGCCCGGTTGGAGCGTTTCCTGCAGCTTTGCGCGATGGACAACATGCAGGTGTGCGTGCCGACCACGCCGGCGCAGGATTTCCACATGATCCGCCGGCAGATGCTGCGCGCCGCGCGCAAGCCGCTGATCGTGATGACGCCCAAGTCGCTGCTGCGCCACAAGCTGGCGGTGTCCACGCTGGACGAGCTGGCCAACGGCAGCTTCCAGCTGGTGATCGGCGAGCATCGCAAGCTGGCCGCCAAGAAGGTCAAGCGCGTGGTGCTGTGCTCCGGCAAGGTCTACTACGACCTGCTGGAGGAGGCCGAGAAGCGCGAGCTGGCCGATGTGGCGATCGTGCGCGTCGAGCAGCTGTATCCGTTCCCCCGCGTGGAGGTCAGCGCCGAACTGGACAAGTTCCCGTCGGCGAAGGAAGTGATCTGGTGCCAGGAGGAGCCGATGAACCAGGGCGCGTGGTTCCAGATCCGCCATCACCTGCAAGCCTGCACGGGCAGCAAGCACAGCCTGTCGTACGCCGGTCGCGCTCGCTCGCCGGCACCGGCTGCCGGCCACCACAACACGCATGTCGCCGAACAGGCGGCGCTGGTCGAACAGGCTCTGATCGCGCCGGTCGGCGGCGACCACGCCGCCGAGTAATCCGTTTCGAACGGGGCGGTCGCGATTGGCCGCCTCTCCTTCTTGTGTCCACCGACAGTCGCACAAACCCAAGAGCCTCTTATGTCCATCGAACTGAAAGTCCCCGTGCTGCCCGAGTCCGTCTCCGACGCCACCATCGCCAGCTGGCACAAGAAGGCCGGTGACGCGGTGAAGCGCGACGAGAACCTGGTGGATCTGGAAACCGACAAGGTGGTGCTTGAAGTGCCCGCGCCGGTCGATGGCGTGCTGAAGGAGATCCGGCACGAGGTCGGCGACACGGTGAACAGCGAGCAGGTCATCGCGATCATCGAGGAAGGCGCCGTGGCAACCGCACCGGCGCCGGCTGCTGCTCCGGCTGCCGCGGCTCCGGCGCCCGCCCCCGCGACACCCGCCCCCGCCGCATCGAAGGCCACCGCCGCGCTTTCGCCCGCCGCGCAGCGCGTCGCCACCGAGAACAAGGTCGACACCTCCGCCATCGCCGGCACCGGCCGCGACGGCCGCATCATCAAGGAAGACGTGGTCAACGCCGGCGCCCGCCCCGCCGCCGCGCCGGCCGCGAAGCCGACCCCGGGCGCGCGTCCGGAAGAGCGCGTGCCGATGACCCGCATGCGCGCGCGCATCGCCGAACGCCTGATGCAGTCGAAGAACTCGATCGCCATGCTGACCTCGTTCAACGAGGTGAACCTGAGCGAAGTGTCAAAGATGCGCAAGACGCTGGGCGAGGCGTTCCAGAAGGAACACGGCATCAAGCTCGGCTTCATGAGCTTCTTCGTCAAGGCCGCTGCCGAGGCGCTGAAACGCTATCCGTTCGTCAACGCCTCGGTCGACGGCAACGACGTGGTCTACCACGGCTACCAGGACATCTCGATCGCCGTGGCCACCGACAAGGGCCTGGTGACGCCGGTGCTGCGCGACGTGCAGGACATGAGCTTCGCCGATGTCGAGAAAGGCATCGCCGACTACGCCGTCAAGGCGCGCGCCAACAAGCTGTCGCTGGACGACCTGCAGGGCGGCACCTTCACCATCACCAACGGCGGCACCTTCGGCTCGCTGCTGTCCACCCCGATCGTGAACCCGCCGCAGAGCGCGATCCTCGGCATGCACACGATCAAGGAACGCCCGATCGTCGAGAACGGCCAGATCGTCGCCGCGCCGATGATGTACATCGCGATCAGCTACGACCACCGCATCATCGACG
>CALCWL010000245.1 GCA_937906285.1 uncultured Rhodanobacter sp.
CGTGCTGCTGGTCGACGACCAGGCCGACGTGCGCGAGGCGCTGCGCCTGCTGCTGAAGTCCGAGGGCATCGCCAGCTTCGGTGTGGACGGCCCCGCGGCGGCACTGCAGGCCGTGCGCCAGCGCGATTTCGGCTGCGCGCTGATCGACCTCAACTACACCCGCGACACCACCTCGGGCGAGGAGGGCCTGGCCCTGCTTGACGCGTTGCGCCAGCACGCGCCGGAGCTGCCGGTGGTGGTGATGACCGCGTGGGGCAACGTGCCGCTGGCGGTGGATGCGCTGCGCCGTGGCGCCGGTGATTTCATCGAGAAGCCGTGGGACAACACCCGCGCGCTCAGCATCGTGCGCACGCAGATCGCGCTGGCCGAAGCCTCGCGGCGGCAACGCCGGCTGGAGGCGGAGAACGCCTTGCTGCGCGGCGCCAGCGAGCCGCTGATCGCCGAGTCGCCGGCGATGCGGCGGGTGCTGGAGCTGGTGGCCAGGGTCGCGCCCAGCGACGCCAACGTGCTGGTGCTGGGCGAGAACGGCACGGGCAAAGGCGTGATCGCGCGGGCGCTGCACGCACAGTCGCGCCGCGCCGACAAGACGCTGGTCAAGGTCAACATGGGCGCCATCGCCGAGAACGTGTTCGAGTCCGAGATGTTCGGCCACGTGCGCGGCGCGTACACCGACGCCAAGAGCGAACGCATCGGCCGCTTCGAGCTGGCCGACGGCGGCACCCTGTTTCTCGACGAGGTCGGCAACGTGCCATCGTCGCAGCAGCCGAAACTGCTGCGGGTGCTGGAGGACGGCGAGTTCGAGCGACTCGGTTCCTCGCGCACGCAGAGCGTGGACGTGCGACTGGTCTCGGCGACCAATGCCGATCTCGCCGTCGAAGTGGACGCTGGTCGTTTCCGCAAGGATCTGCTGTACCGCCTCAACACGCTGGAGATCCGGCTGCCGCCGTTGCGCGAGCGCCGCGACGACATCCTGCCGCTGGCGCGCCGCTTCCTCGAACGCAGTGCGGCGCGTTACGGTCGCCACGGACTGTGGCTGGCGCCTTCGGCCGAGCGGGCATTGCTGGCGTGGCGCTGGCCAGGCAACGTGCGCGAACTGGGCCACCTGATGGAGCGTGCCGCGCTGCTGGCCGAACAGGATCTGGTCAGCGATTCGGCGTTGGCCTTCGGCCCCGGCCCGACCGCCGGCGATGCATCTGCCGAGCTGGACGGCATGACCATCGAGCAGGCCGAGGCGCAACTGGTGCGGCGCGCGCTGGAACGCCACGCCGGCAACCTGCAGCATGCCGCCGCCGCGCTCGGCATCACCCGCCAGACGCTGTATCGGCGGTTGGAGAAGCACGGCCTGCGCGATCCCTCGTCCGGCGATGCCGACTGATTCGGCCCGCCGCAGCGGCCGCATGCCTGCGTTCGAACGGCGTGTGCTGCTGGGCAACTGGCTGGTGGCGTTGCCTGCCTTGCTCGGCATGGCGGTGCTGCTGCTGGCGGGCGTGCCGCAACCCTCGCTGTGCGGGCTGCTGGCCGGCGCGGTGGTCGTCGCCACCGCACTGCTCGCGCGCTGGCAGCATCGCCGCGTGGTGTATCCGCTGTACACGCTGTCCGGCTTGCTGGAGGCATTGCGCGAGGGCGACTACAGCATGCGCGGCGCGCAGGGTGGCGTGCTCGGCGACGCGATCTACGACATCAATGCACTGGCCGATCGCCTGCAGAAAGAGCGCCTGCAGTTCGAGGATGCCTCGCGCCTGCTCGGCAAGACGCTGGCCGCGCTGGACAGCGCGGTCTTCGTGTTCGACCACGAGGCGCGGCTGCGCCTGCTCAATCCGGCGGCGCAGCAGCTGCTGCGCAGCGACCGCTCCGGGTTGCTGGGGCGACGGGCCGACGAGATCGGTCTCGACGCGTTGCTGGCCGCACCTTCATCGCAGGTGGTCCGGCACGTCTTTCCCGGGCGCAGCGGCCGTTTCGACATTCGTCATGCGCCACTGCGCAACGAAGGCCGCAGCGGCCAGTTGCTGGTGATCAACGATGTCGGCCGGGTGTTGCGCGACGAAGAGCGCCAGGCCTGGCAACGCCTGCTGCGCGTGCTCGGCCACGAGGTCAACAACTCGCTGGCCTCGATCGGCTCGCTGGCCGGCACGCTGGCCACCCTGATCGCGCGCGAACCGCTGGCCGAGGACTGGCGCGAGGACGCACGCGGCGGCCTGCAGGTGATCGGCAACCGCGCCGAAGCACTGGCGCGTTTCCTGGCCGGCTACGGCCGGCTCGCCGCGTTGCCGCCGCCGCAAAAGCGCGAACTGGATCTGGCTGTGCTGGTGCCGGCGGTGGCGCGTCTGGAACAACGCATGACCGTGACGGTGGAAGAGGGCGCGCCGCTGCCGGTGCAGGCCGACCCCGACCAGCTCGAACAGGCGCTGATCAACCTGCTGCGCAACGCCGTCGAGGCCAGCTTGCCCACCGGTGGCGCCGTGCTGGTGCGCTGGCGCAGCGAGGGCGAGCGCGCGCTGATCGACATTCTCGACGACGGACCGGGTTTGCCCGCCAGCGACAACCTGTTCGTGCCGTTCTTCACCACCAAGCCCG
>CALCWL010000246.1 GCA_937906285.1 uncultured Rhodanobacter sp.
CTGCAGGATTTCCAGCACGCCCTCGGCCCAGATGCCGCCGCCGGAGCGGGCGTGCGCCTTGAGCACGTTGAAGATCACGTCCTGCTTGCGGGCGCGGGCGATGCCTTCGTGCAGGCCCAGCGACTCGGCGAACTCCAGTAGCTGCGGCGCCTTCATGCGCTTGAGCTCGGTGAGGTTGATCAGGCGGGTGTCGCTGCCCGGATCGGCGTTGTCGTCGTCCATCGGCAGGCCGTTCGGGTTCGGGCGCTGGTGGCGCTCGCCCTGCTGGCGCTGCGGGTTGTTGCGGTCGCCGCGCTCGTTGCGGCGGCGCCGGCCGCGACCATCGCGCCCTTCGCGGGGGCCGTTCTGGCCCTGGTTGGAACCCTGGCCCTGGTTCTGGCCCTGGTTCGGGTTGGCATGGGGGGTGCCGGCGGCGGATTCCGTATTCGCCGGGGCGTTGTTGCCCGTTGTGGCCGCGGCTTCCGTGGCGGCCGGGGCGGGTGCCGGAGTTGGAGCCGGTGCGGCGGGCGCGGGCTGTTCGCTGGCGGACGCCTTGTCGGCCTTGGCGCTGGCACCGTCGTCGTCGGTGGTCGCGGCGGATTTCGCGGCGGTCCGGCGCGGCGTACGGGCGCGGGGCTCGGGCTTGCCTTCGGTCACGGGGCTGGCATCGGCGCCCCGGGTTTCGGGCGGAGTCTGGTTATCGGTATCGGACACGGGCAATCCTCGCGGGGCGCCGTTGAGTTGCAGGAGGGAGGGTGTGCGTCGCGCGGATGGCGCAAGGGGACAGGACTGTCCCGACGGACGCGGATCAATCTAGCACCCGTCGTGGGGCGGCGTAAAGCGGGGCAGGCCTGCCGGACGATGCCGGACAGGCTGCGGCGGACGGGCGGCTTGCGGGAAAATCAGATGGCCTTGTCGATCATCTGGGTCAGCTGGCCCTTGCTGACGGCGCCGATCTGGGTTGCCTCGACCTTGCCGTTCTTGAACACCATCAGGGTCGGGATGCCGCGTACGCCGTAGGCTCGCGGGGTCTGCTGGTTCTGGTCGATGTTGACCTTGACCACGCGCAGCTTGCCTTCGTACTGCTGGGCCAGCTCGTCCAGCATCGGCGCGATGGCCTTGCACGGGCCGCACCATTCGGCCCAGAAATCCAGCAGCACGGGGGTTTCGGATTTGAGCACCTGCTGTTCGAAGGCGTCGTCGTTCACATGGGTAATCAGGTCGCTCACCGGGGATCTCCGTGGCTGGGGGTACGCAAAAACTGCGGGCAGAAAACAATGGGGTGGCCGGCGCCACAATACAAGGAGTGGCGTCATCGGCTACACTCAGACGCCCATGAAGCATGGGTTGGGCTGAGAGGGAGGCGGGCCGGCACGGCCAGCATCCATTCCAGCGCAACCCCGGGCACGATTCAAGAGCGGTCCTTGCAGGCCGCTTCGGGCCGCCGTCATAACCGGCGTCGCACGCCGCGGCGCGACCTTGCCGACCCCCGGGATTGCACGCTTCATTGCGCCACGCGCATCCGTCCTGCACCGTTCCGCGCCGGTTTTTCGGCTGCCAGAGCGGGTGCAGCGCATTACGCCGCCCAAGGCAAGGTTCCCAAGTTCCCCATATGTCACAAACCGTACTCACTGATACCTTTTTCACCAACTTCGATCTTCATCCGCTGCTGCAGCAGGGCCTGGACGACAGCGGCTTCACCCGCTGCACGCCGATCCAGGAAATGACCCTGGCGCCGGCGCTGGCCGGCCGCGACGTCGCCGGCCAGGCGCAGACCGGCACCGGCAAGACCTGCGCCTTCCTCGTCGCGCTGATGAATCGCCTGCTCACCACGCCGGCCGTGGCCGACCGCAAGGATTCGGACCCGCGCGCCCTGATCATCGCACCGACTCGCGAGCTGGCCATCCAGATCGACAAGGACGCCCAGGCGATCGGTCGCCACACCGGCCTCAAGACCGCGCTGATCTACGGCGGCGTCGACTACGACAAGCAGCGCCAGCAGCTCAAGGACGGTTGCGACATCATCATCGCCACGCCGGGCCGCATGCTCGACTACCACAAGCAGGGCGTGTTCAGCCTCAACAGCGTCGAGGTGATGGTGATCGACGAGGCCGACCGCATGTTCGATCTCGGCTTCATCAAGGACGTGCGCTTCATCTTCCGCAAGCTGCCGCCGCGCGAACAGCGCCAGGTGCTGCTGTTCTCCGCCACCCTCAGCCATCGCGTGCTGGAGCTGGCCTACGAGCACATGCACGAGGCCGAGAAGCTGGTGGTGGAGAGCGACCACGTCACCGCCGACAAGGTGCGCCAGGTCGTCTACTTCCCGGCCAAGGAAGAGAAGATGCCGCTGCTGCTCAACCTGATCGACCAGCACAAGCCCACGCGCAGCATCATCTTCGTCAACACCAAGGCCGCCGCCGAGCGCCGCACCGCGCGCCTGGGCGCCGAGGGCGACGCGATCAGCTTCGCCTGCGACCTGTACGCGATGTCGCTGCCGGACATCGAGGCCTATATCGGCCAGAGCATTCCGGTGGCGTCGATCGACCCGGCCTGGCTGGTGATGCCCAAGCCGCACGCCATCGACGCCGAGTTCGCCGCCAACGCCGCGGCCGACAGCGCGGCGTTCGGCGACGTGGTGCCACCGCGGCCCGGCGAGAAGCCGCGGCGTGCCGGTGGCAGCCGCCCCGGCGGCCGCGACGGCGAACGCGGCGCATCGAGGCCGCGGCGCGAGCACAAGCCGGCGGTGACGGAAGCCCCGGCCGCGGCGGCGGTCGCCCCGACAGCCCCCTCCGCCGACGCCGCTCCGGCCGGCGGCAATGCCGAAGTCACGCGCAAGCCGCGCCGCCGTCGCGGTGGGCGCAACCGTCGCCGCGACGGCGTGCCGACCGCCGGTACCGAGGCGGCCACGCCGACGCAGGCAGCGCCTGCGGGTCACCACGGCGGTCGCGGCGAACGCCGTCCGCCGCGCGAACGCACGGCGGGTGAAGCCTCCGCTGCCGTCCACCATGCCCGTCCGTCGCGCCAAGTGGCGGTGACCTCCGGCAAGGCGACCGAGCACGCGCGCCCGGACAAGCCCGGCCTGTTCCGCCGCCTGACCCGGCTGTTCACCGGCAAGTAACCGCGCATGCTGCGCGTCGACGCCGGCGACCATCGCGCGGCGTCGACGACACCCATTCGGCGATGCCGGCAGCCGCGCCTGGTTGCTGCTTCCCTTATCCTTGGGGTCGGCATGACCATATCCAGGCGCGGGGAGCGGCGGTGATCCAGTTCGATCAAGTCAGCAAACGCTATGAAGGCGGCCACGAGGCGCTGTCGCAGCTGTCCTTCGAGGTGCCCGACGGCGAGATGGCGTTCGTCACCGGCCACTCCGGTGCCGGCAAGAGCACCTTGCTCAAGCTGCTCGGGCTGATCGAGCGCCCGTCGCACGGCTCGATCAGCATGGACGGCAAGAAGCTGTCGAAGATCCGCGCCAGCGGCGTGCCGAAATGGCGCCGGCGGATCGGCATGGTGTTCCAGGATCATCGCCTGCTGATGGATCGCACGGTGTTCGCCAACGTGGAGCTGCCGTTGGTGATCGGCGCGGTGGCGCGCGCCGAGCGCGCCCGCCGCGTGCGCGCGGCGCTGGAAAAGGTCGGCCTGCTCGCCTATGAGCGGCAGTTGCCCGCCACGCTGTCTGCCGGCGAGCAGCAGCGCGTGGGCATCGCTCGCGCGATCGTGGCGCGACCGGCGCTGCTGATTGCCGACGAGCCCACCGGCAACCTCGATCCGCAGCTGGCGCTGGAGATCATGGCGCTGTTCGCCGAATTCCAGCAGGTCGGTACCACCGTGCTGGTGGCCAGCCACGACCTGCCGCTGATCAAGCGCATGAAGAAACGCGTGATCGTGCTCGATCACGGCCGGCTGGTGGCCGACCTGGCCGCGCAGGAGGTGTTGTGAACAGGACGCCCGAGCAGCACGCCGCGCCCGCCGACACGCCGGCGCGCAACGAACACAGTCGCGGCCGGCGCTTCGCCAGCTGGCGCGAGCACCACGGCTGGAGCGCCGCGGCGAGCCTGCGCCGTCTCGCCGCGCGCCCGCTGGGCAGCGTGCTGACGATCGCCGTGATGGGCCTGGCGCTGGCCTTGCCGCTGGCGTTCTATCTGCTGCTGGGCAACGTGCAGCGGCTGGGCGATGCGCTGGGCCGGAACCCGGCGATCAGCGTGTTCCTGAAGGCGGACCAAGGCGCGCAGCAGGCGCAGCTGCTGGCCAGCGACCTGGGCGCGCGCGCCGAAGTGGCCTCGGTGGCGATCAAGACGCCGCAGCAGGGCATGGACGAGCTGGCGAAGATGCAGGGTTTCTCCGGCGCGCTGCAGGCGCTCGGCGACAACCCGCTGCCCTACGTGCTGCAACTGCAGCCGCGCGACGGCGCCAGCGCCGCGGCGCTGGAACAGCTGGTGGCCGACGTGCGCGCGATGCGCAGCGTCGAGCTGGTGCAGGACAGCGGCCACTGGCGCCAGCGTCTGGAGGCGTTGCTGGGCGTGGGCAATCGCATCGTGCTGATCGTCGCCTCGCTGCTCGCGCTGGCGGCGCTGCTGGTGGTGGGCAATACGGTGCGGGTGGATATCGCCAGTCGCAGCGAGGAGATCGGCGTGCTGCTGCTGGTCGGCGCCGGCAAGGCGTTCGTGCGCCGGCCCTACCTGTATGCGGGGATCTGGTACGGCCTGTTCAGCGGCATCCTCGCCGCCGCGCTGGCGGTGGCGATCGAACTGGCCCTGGCGCAGCCGGTCGCGCGGTTGAGCGCGGCATACGATGGCCGGCTGCAGGTGGGCGGCCTGCCCACCTGGCTGCTGCTGGCCGTGCCCGTGGCGGCTGCGTTGCTGGGCTGGCTCGGCGCGCGCCTGGTCAGTGCCTGGCAACTGCGCACGGTGGCGTGATGGCGCGGCACGGCGGTGACGTGAATCGCAGCCCGCGGCGCCCTGCTTCGGGCATCATCGACGGATCGGGGGTGCGCTCTTCGGCACGGATCGCGGATCAGTCGGGTGAGTGAGGCATGAGTACAAACATCAGCGGTCGTTTGCTGACCGAGGCACCGCGCGTGCTGGTGGTCGACGGTTCGCGCGTGGTGCGCAAGTTGATCGGGCGCGTGCTGAACGAGGAGCTGCCGGGAGTGGAGGTGGTCGGCTGCGACACCGGCGCGGAGGCGCAGCAGGTGCTCGGCGAGGGCGCCTTCGATTTCGTCACCATCGCGCTGCGCCTGCCGGACATGGACGGGCTGGAGCTGGCGAAATTCGTGCGCGAATCGGGCGCGCAGGCCTACGTGCCGGTCGTGGTGGTGTCCGGCGACGTGGACGCGCGGCTGCACCGGCGCTCGCTGGGCGAGCACGTCACCGACTACTTCGACAAGGCGCTGGGCTTCCAGGCGCTGGCCGAGTTCATCCGCGGCTACGTCAGCCCGCAGGCCAGCGCCGAGGGCAGCGTGCTGTACGTGGAGGACAGCCGCGTGGTGGCGCTGGCCACGCGGCGGATGATGGAGAAGATCGGCCTCACCGTGCGCCACGTGGTCAGCGTGGAGGATGCGATCGCCCTGCTGGAGACCGACCGCGCGCTGGGCTGGATCGGCGCCGACGTGGTGCTGACCGACGTCAGCCTGAAGGGCGAGCTGACCGGCGGCGACCTGCTCGAACACATCCGCAACGTGTTCGGCTACGGCAAGGGCCGCCTGCCGGTGCTGGTGATGACCGGCGACGAGAATCCCGCGAACCAGACCGCGCTGATCCGCGCCGGCGCCAACGACCTGGTCGAGAAGCCGGTCGAGGAGAAACTGCTGATCACCAAGCTGCTGTTCCAGCTGCGCGTGGCGCGCCACCTGCGCGAGCGCGAACAGGCCGGCCAGGACGCATGAGCGAGCATCCGGTCAGGCTGGAGCCGTCGTGGAAGGCGCGCATCGGCGATTACCTGCGGCGGCCCGACATGCAGGCGCTGGCGCAGTTCCTGCGCGCGCAGAAGCAGGCCGGCAAGCACATCTATCCGCCCGGGCCGGAAATCTTCGCGGCGTTCGGGCACACCCCGTTCGAGGCGGTGCGGGTGGTGATCCTGGGCCAGGACCCTTACCACGGCGCCGGCCAGGCGCACGGCCTGTGCTTCTCGGTGCGCCCCGGCGTGCGGATACCGCCGTCGCTGGAGAACATCTTCAAGGAACTCCAGCGCGAGCCGGGCATTCCGCGCCCCGACCACGGCTGCCTCACGCCGTGGGCGGAGCGCGGCGTGCTGCTGCTCAACAGCGTGCTGACGGTGGAGGAAGGCCGCGCCGGCGCCCATGCGAACCGCGGCTGGGAAGGTTTTACCGATGCGGCGATCGACGCGCTCAACCGCGAGCGCGAAGGCCTGGTGTTCCTGCTGTGGGGTTCGTATGCGCAACGCAAGGGCCAGTTGATCGACACCGCTCGCCACTGCGTGCTGAAGTCGGTGCACCCCTCGCCGCTGTCGGCCCATCGCGGCTTTCTCGGCTGCGGCCATTTTGCCGCCGCCAACCGCTATCTGCAGGATCGCGGCGAACCCTCGATCGACTGGTCGCTGCCGCCCCGCAGCGCCTTGCAGGCCGCCTTCAGGCCTGCCTGACTACTGTTGGGCGTGGCGCAAATGCCAGCGCCCTCCGAAAGGACTTTGGACGTCCCAGCCGAAACCGGCTGGGACGGTGGCTTGTACCGGGCCGCCGGCCCCGCAGCTTGCGGCTTGCCGGCTCTTCTTACACGATAATGGGATTGGATCGATTCAATATGGAATGGGGAGCATTTTGAGCCATCCACGCCAAATTACGCTGAACGATATTGCGCGTGTCTGCGGCGTATCGCGTTCAACGGTATCGCTGGTGCTCCGCGGAAGCCCGTTGGTGCACGCCGATACCCGTCGTCAGGTCGAAGCGGAGATGCGGCGCCAGGGTTACGTCTACAACCGCGCCGCGGCCACGTTGCGTCGGCGTGTGTCCACCGCGGTGGCCCTGGTCATCAACGATCTGTCCAATCCGTTCTTCGCCGAGTTTGCCGCCGGCGCTGACGAAGCGCTGGGTGCGAAGGGCTACGTCACGCTGCTGGGCAGCAGCAACGAATCTCCCGCGCGGCAGCGCCAGGTGCTTGGATCGCTGATGGAACATCATCCGGCCGGGATCATCCTTTCGCCGGCCGAAGCCAGCGAGGCGGCCGATATCGAGTTGGCGATCGGCCCGCAGACTCCATTGCTGGTGTTCAACCGCGCACTGATCGAGTCACGCTCTGCTGGTTTCGAATACGATTTTCTGGGTCTGGACAACCGCGGTGGCACGCGTACAGCTACGGAGCACCTGCTTTCCCTCGGCCATCGGCGCATCGCCTTCTACGGCGGCCACGCGGATTCCAGTTCATGCCGGGAGCGCCGACTCGGCTACCAGGATGCGTTGCGCGAGGCGGGCATCGTCTTTGACGAGGGCTGGATGATCGAGACCGTACCCACCAGGCTCGCCGCCAGTGCGCATGCCGGCGCGCTGTGCGCGATCGATCCCGCGCCTACGGCAGCCGTCTGCTACAACGATGCGGTAGCGTTGGGCCTGATGCTCGGCTTGGCTAGGCTCGGCCGCCATCCCGGCATTGATTTTGCCGTCACCGGCTTCGACGACATTCCCGAAGCCGCGGTCGGTATTCCGCCGCTTACCACGATGAGCGCCGATCCGCGTGCACGCGGTCGCCAGGCCGCCGAACTTCTGCTGCAGCGTGCGGCGAATCCCTCGCCGCTGCCGCGCAGATCCGTCGTCGTGGATGTGCAACTGACCAGGCGCGAGAGCACTCCGCATGTCTTCGCGAGCTGATCTTTCCGACGTGCAGGGTGACGTTCCGGCCGGACGCCGGTGCCTTTCTGCGTCGCTGGCCACGTGCCGCGGCGCAGCATGCATTCGATAGAGACGCGTGCTAAAAAGGCTCCGTCTTTAGATCGATCTAAATTCGGGGGATGGGAACCTTCTGAACTCGCGCATGGCGGCGGAAGTGAGCTGAGGTTTTCCCGGGTATAAATTTAGATCGATCCAAATGACGTGTACTTGTTGCAGCCGCTCATTCAGGCCTAGAGGGGATCGAGATGGAACAAGCATCACGCATGTGTATCCGCAATTCATTGTTCGCCGCCATTGCCGTCGCAATGACCGCTGCGGTGGTGCCGGCGGGCGCCTTTGCGCAGGAGGCGACAACCGGGGAGTCGGCGTCCAGGAACGTGCAAGCCAAGAATCTGGATGCTGTTCTTGTCACCGGTTCGCGCACCAGCACCAGAACGGTTGAGAACAGCTCCGCGCCCATCGACGTGGTCAGCGCCGAGGATCTCGTTGCCACTGGCAAAGGCGACCTGCTGCAAGCGCTGCTGACCAAGCTGCCTTCGCTGAGCCTGCAAACATATGGCAGCGGCCTGGATAACCAGGTGCGCGGCGCGATGCTGCGCAACCTGTCGCCCGGCTACACCCTGGTACTGGTCAACGGCAAGCGCCGCAATGTCAGTGCCTATACCAGCGACACCAGCTTCCCTGGCCAGAACTACACGGATATCGCGTTGATCCCGATGAGCGCGATCGACCACATCGAAGTGCTGCGCGACGGTGCATCGGCGATCTACGGCTCGGACGCCATCACCGGTGTCATCAACATCATCCTCAAATCGAATACCAGCGGCGGCCTGCTCACGGCCGAGGGCGGCAGCAGCTTCGACGGCGACGGCAGTCGCAGCAAGTACGGAGCGAATTTCGGTCTCCCGCTGGGCAAAAGCGGCTTTGTCAACGTCTCCCTCGATTACACCTCCCAGCAGGAGGCTGCCCGCGTCAGACCCTATCGCGATACCTACATGGTGTATCCGGCGATCGCCGCCGACGGCAGTCTGACCAGACTCTGCACGTACAACAGCCTGTGTCCGGGTACTACTGCCAACCCGGCCGAAGCGGACCGCGACGTCAAGGATTATGCGTACAGCGTCCCCGCATACACCCTCAAGTCCGCAGCCTACAATCTCGAATACGACCTCGGTGATTCGGTCACCTTGTACTCGTTCGCGACCTTCAGCTCTCGCCGGATGAGCACCCGGCAGAACACGCGCACGCCCTACACCGCCTGGAGCAGCAGTCCCGGATTGTTTGAAAACGTCTATCCGAACGGGTTCACTCCCAGAGCGGTGGGCAAGGAGCAGGACTATACGGGCGCGCTCGGCCTGAAAGGCTCTCTCGGGGAATGGCAGTGGGATCTCAGTGCCACCCGCAACAGCGACGATTACCACGTTTATACGCAGAACTCGGCCAATTATTCGCTCGCCTATCCCGGTGGCCCGACCGACGTCTATTCGGGCAAGCTGGCGTACACCCAGAATGTCGCCAATTTGGACCTGCGCCGCAGCTTCGCCGTTGCCGCGTTCGAGGCGCCCTTGGATTTCAGCGCCGGGCTTGAATACCAGCGCGAAGGCTACACTCGCGGCGCGGGAGAACTGGCTTCCTGGTATGGCTCGGGCATCACTGCTTACACCGGCTACCTTCCGGCCGACGCCGTTCACGGTACGCGTCACGGCACGGCGGCTTATGTCGGCGCATCGACCAACGTCACCAAGCGTTGGTACCTGGATATTGCCGGGCGCTTTGAGGATCATTCCGACTTCGGCAACGTTTCCACCGGACGGTTGACCTCGCGCTTCGATTTCACCGATCGCTTCGCGATCCGTGGGACCGTCAGCAATGGCTTCCATGCGCCGTCGCTGGCCGCACAGAACTTCCAGCTCACCTCCGATACTCCCACCCAGCGATGGATCAATGCCCGCGTCTCCTCACCGGTGGCCAAGGCGTTGGGCGCGGTTCCATTGAGGCCGGAAAAATCCACGAACTACAGCCTGGGCTTTACCTATTCCCCGACCGAGAGCGTGCATCTGGCCGTCGATGCGTACCAGATCGAGATTCGCGACCAGCTGGGCATGTCGACGTACGTCGGCTACGACCCCACCGATCCCGACCGGGTCGTGGATTATTACGGCAATGTCCTCAACGCAAACCAGATCGCGACCATCGACGGACTGCTCGCCCCCGCCGGCATAACGATCAGCCCGAACAAGGGCCTGTTCGTCAGTTACCTGCGCACCATTGGTGCGACGCGCACCCGCGGCGTCGAATTCACGGCAGATGGCAGCTTTTCCAGCAAACTGGGCCAGTGGACGTGGGATTACGCCCTGAACACGGTCACAACGAACATCACCAAGGCCGAGGGAATATCGCCGCTGCTGGCGGATCTGCCCTACGTTGCGCTGCTCAACGAATCTACCCGATACAACCTCCGCTACCGGTCGCCTCGATATACGCAAGTGGCCGGAATCAACTGGGCTCGCAACGGGCTGAATCTCGGCGCCCATTTCACTTATTTCGGCCCGATCAAGCGGCTGAGCAACAATTACAGATATTCGATCAAGCCCAAGCTGGTCACGTCGCTGTCCGGGGGCTATGACTTCGGCAACGGCCTCAGTTTGACCGCCGGCGTCGACAACGTCTTCGACAAGAAGCCAAGCAAGCTTCCGTCGCAGGCAATGAGCAACAGCAACAAGGCGACGTATGTATGGATGTACGAGTCCGGTGATTCCATCAATGCCATGGGTGGCTACTACTTCGCCCGCCTCGACTATCGCTTCTGATCCCGGGAAATCGACGTGACCAAGAAGAAGCACGAACAACTGGGCATGCTCGACAGCATCGAGCGCCGTGATTTCGTCAACGGCGTACTCAAGAGCTCACTGGTAATCGCTGCTTCGGGCCTCGCCCCGGGCATGCTGGCCGCTGCCACGGGCATGACATCGGCGTCCCAGGCCGCCGGCGCAAAAATGGCGACGCCGCCGACGGGCACGTACCCGCCGGCGCTGACCGGCATGCGCGGCAGCAGTTTTCCGGCATACCAGATCGGTCATGCCATGCGCGATGGAACTCTGCACGTCGACCAGGATCGGGTCCAGGATACGGGCGAGGAGTACGACCTGGTCGTCGTCGGGGGCGGCATCAGCGGGCTGTCCGCCGCGCTGTACTACTCTCGCGACAGCGGCAGCAAGGCGCGCACGCTGGTGCTGGACAATCACGATGACTTCGGTGGCCACGCCAAGCGCAACGAGTTCGATTTCGGCAACCGCAAGGTTATTTCCAACGGCGGCACCTTCAACATTTCTCCCGGCAGCGAGAATGCGCGCAGCTTCATGCAGTCGATTGGCATCGACGATATCGCACGGCTCAACCGCGACAACCAGGACACGTTCTTCTACCAGCGCCTTGGCATGGGGCAGTCTGTCTACTACGACCAGGCCACCTTCGGCAAAGACCTGCTGATGGGCGATCCTGCGCCATGGATCGAATTCATCGCATTGCACGATCCCAACACGCCACCCGACCAAGCGAAGCGGTGGGCCGAATTCCTCGCCCACGCACCGATGAGTGAGCGGGCGCGCAAGGATGTGTACCAGCTGTACACGGCGAAGATCGACTATTTGCCCGGCATGACTCCGGCTGAGCGCGTGAAGAAGCTGCGCAAGGTCACCTATCGGGACTTCCTGCTGGAAATCGCCAAAGTCGACCCGATGGCGGTCACCTATCTGCGCGACCGCACCTTCGGCAGCGCACGAGGCCTTTCCGGCATGTCGGCGATGGCGGCGCGCCGGCGCGGTATGCCCGGTTTCCTGGGCATGGATCTCGGAGCGGACAATCCACTACCACAGAGCGCGCAGAGCCTGCCGCCGGCGACCACCCACAAGACCATTCCCAACTACCATTTCCCCGATGGAAACGCGACCATCGCCCGATTGATCGTCCGTCAGTTGATTCCCGAGGCGCTGCCCGGCAAGACCTTGGAGGATTCAATCCTGCAACGGGTCGACTATCCCCGCCTGGATATGCCTGGCAACCGCAATCGCATCCGCCTGAGCAGCACCGCCGTCGAGGTAGCCAACACGCGGACCGGCGTCAGCGTGGTCTACGCCCGTGACGGCAAGTTCCATCGTGTGCGCGCCCGACATTGCGTGCTGGCTTGCTGGCACCACGTGATTCCATACATCTGCCAGGAACTGCCGGATTGGCAAAAGGAAGCGTTGCGCTACCAGGTGCACGCGGTCAATCTTTGGGTCAACGTATGGCTGCGCAATTGGCGCGCGTTCAAGAAGGCTGGCGCCTGCTTCATCAATGCGCCCAATGGCTACTACTCGCAGATCCTGCTCGAATGCCCGGTGGACATCGGCGGATACAAACGCTCGACCTCGCCGGACGAGCCGACCGTACTGACCATGTTGCGCGTATTCGAGACGCCGGGGATTCCGGTCAAGGACCAGTACCGTATCGCCCGCGGCGAGATGTATGCCACCGATTTCGAAACCTATGAATTCCATGTCCGCGATCAGCTTACCCGCATGCTCGGACCGTACGGCTTCGATGCGCGCCGCGATATAGCCGGCATCACCCTCAACCGCTGGGGACATGGCTATTCGTACATGTATTCCTCGGTGTTCGACGAGTTCCTGGACCGTGGCGAGCAGCCTCCGCACGAACGCGCGCGGCAGCCTTTCGGCAACATCGCCATCGCCAATTGCGACGCGGCTGCTCGCGACAGCACGCCCGACGCGATCGACCAAGCCCACCGGGCCGTCGGCGAATTGAGGTCGAACATGCGTAACAGCGTCGCTTTCTGAGGCGCGGTAGGAACCACGATTCACGAGCGGCATCCTGAGCCCTGGGAGGGGATCGAATGCATTACAGCGAAAACGCCACGACTCCGACAGGCAATCCGGTGCGCACTGCCATCGTGCCCCTGGTGCTGATCGTCAGCCTGTTCTTCTTCTGGGGTGCGGCGGCCAGCCTCAACGATATCCTGATCAAGCAGTTCAAGAAGGCTTTCGAGCTGTCCGATCTGCAGGCCGGGCTGGTGCAGAGTGCGTTCTACCTCGGCTATTTCCTGTTCGCGATGCCGGCAGCCATGTTCATGCGCCGTTATAGCTACAAGGCCGCTGTGGTGCTGGGTCTGCTGCTGTTCGCAGCCGGCACTTTCCTGTTCTATCCCGCCGCGGAGATCCATGCTTACGGGGTGTTTCTGCTGGCGCTGTTTGTCATCGCCAGCGGACTGGCGTTTCTCGAAACCTCGGCCAACTCCTTGGTCACCGTGCTTGGTCCGGCGGAGGGGGCTGCCCGGCGGCTGAATCTGGCGCAGGCGTTCAATCCGCTCGGCGCGATGATCGGCGTGATGATCGGCTCGCACTTCATCTTCTCGGGAATCGAGTACGGCGCGCAGGATCTCGCGGCGATGGCGCCGGCCGCACGCGAGGCCTACTTCGCAGCCGAATCGGCGGCGGTGCAGATGCCGTACCTGGCGATCGGCGTCGTGGTGCTGCTATGGGCGGTGCTGGTCGCAGGGACAAAGTTCCCGGCCACGCGCGATAAGGGTGTCGAGCACAAGGCCAGCAGTGGCGCGCAGCTGAAGGAGTTGCTGCGCAACCGCAACTTTGTCTTCGCGGTCGTGGCACAGCTGTTTTACGTCGGCGCACAGGTTGGCGTCTGGAGCTACCTGATCCGCTATTTTCAGGATGCCGTGCCCGGTACGCCGGAAAGGGTCGCTGCCAGTTTCCTGACGGCTTCGTTGGCGCTCTTCATGTGTGGGCGCTTCGTCGGTTCGTTGCTGCTGCGCAAGGTGTCGCCAACGCGCCTTCTGGGCGCGTTCGCGCTGGTCGATCTGCTGTTGTGCATCATCGCGATCGCGCTGCCAGGCATGATCGGCCTGTATGCACTGGTTGGCGTGAGTATTTTCATGTCGGTGATGTTCCCGACGATCTTCGTGCTCGGCCTGAGCGGACTGGACGACGACCATCGCAAACTCGGTTCCTCGATGCTGGTCATGGCCATCGTCGGTGGCGCATTGCTGCCGGCCCTGATGGGCGCTGTTTCGGACGTGGCGGGAATCCACTGGGCCATCGCCGTCCCCGCGCTGAGTTTCATCGTCATTCTCGCCTATGCCTTGCGTACGGCGCGCCTGATGCGGTGATGCGCCGCGCAACAGCCTCGTCGTTCTCGTGCCGGCACGACTCTTTCCCATCTGGAAATTTCATGTCATCCATTCCCTCGCTTCTCCTCAATGACGGCCATCGCATCCCGCAACTCGGCCTGGGTATCTGGCAGGTGCCCGACGCCGATGTACCGCGTGCGGCTGGTACTGCATTTGACCTCGGCTACCGCCACGTCGACGGCGCCGCCGCCTACGGCAACGAGGAAGGTCTCGGCCGTGCGATCCGCGCCGCCGGCCTGCCGCGTGCCGACCTGTTCGTCACCACCAAGCTGCGCAATCCCGACCAGGGCCGTGCCGAGGCGGCGAGGGCGCTCGACGCCAGCCTGGCGAAGCTGCAGCTGGACTATGTCGACCTCTACCTGATCCACTGGCCGTGCCCGCACCACGACCGCTTCGTCGACAGCTGGAGGACGTTGATCGAGGCGCGCGATGCGGGAAAGGTGCGTTCGATCGGCGTGTCCAACTTCCGCGCACAGGACGTCGAGCGCATCGTCGAGGCCACCGGTGTGGTGCCGGCGGTCAACCAGATCGAGCTGCATCCCCTGCTGCAGCAGCACGAGCTGAACGCCTACGGCGCGGCCAACGGCATCGTCACCGAGGCCTGGAGTCCGCTGGCGCACGGCGGCGAACTGCTGGCCGACCCGCTGCTGCGCGAGATCGCCGGCAGGTACGGCAAAACCTCCGCCCAGGTGATCCTGCGCTGGCACGTTCAGTCGGGACGCGTGGTCTTCCCGAAGTCGGTCACGCCCGCGCGGATCGCCGAGAACGCGGCGATCTTCGACTTCGTCCTCGACGACGGCGACATGGCGAAGATCGCCACGCTCGACGCCGGTACGCGGCTGGGGCCGGACCCGGCCGACTACGAAGACATGGACTGAGCGCAGGCATGGACAAGCCAGGCAGGATCGTTTGTTTCGGCGAGGCGCTGATCGACATGCTGGCGCAGCCGCCCGCCACCCCCGATGCGCCGCGCGCCTTCCTGCAGTTTGCCGGCGGGGCGCCGGCGAACGTCTCGGTGGCGGTGGCGCGGCTCGGCGGCGACAGCCATTTCGTGGGCATGCTGGGCGAGGACATGTTCGGCGACTTCCTGCTGCGCAGCCTGCAGGAGGCGGGCGTCGCCACCGGCGGCGTGGCGCGTACCGGCGAGGCCCGTACCGCGCTGGCCTTCGTCGCGCTGGACGAACATGGCGAGCGCAGCTTCAGCTTCTACCGGCCGCCGTCGGCCGATCTGCTGTTCCGCGCGGCGCACTTCGACCGGCTCGGCTTCGACGGCACCGCCATCTTCCACGTCTGTTCCAACAGCATGACCGGGGCGGAGATCGCGCAAACCACCTTCGAGGGCATGCGGGGGGCCCGCGCGGCCGGCGCGGCGGTCAGCTTCGACATGAACCTGCGGCCGATGCTGTGGCCACGCGGCACCGACCCGGCGCCGCGCCTGTGGCAGGCGTTGGCGCTGGCCGACGTGGTCAAGCTTTCGCGCGAGGAGTTCGACTGGCTGCGCGGCGCATCCGGTTCTGACGGCGCCGCAGTGATCGAGCGGCTGTGGCGGGGAGGCGCGCAATTGCTGCTGGTTACGGACGGCGACCGTCCGCTGCGTTGGCACACGCGCGGCGCAGCCGGCGAAGTGCCCGCATTCCGGGTGCAGGTGCAGGACACCACCGCCGCGGGCGATGCCTTCGTCGGCGGTCTGCTCTACCAGCTCGCGCGCCGGCTCGGCGGTGGCATGGCGCTAGAGACATTCTGCGCCGACCGCACGGCGATCGGCGAGAGCCTGCGCTTTGCCGCCGCGGTCGGTGCGCTGGCAGTGACCCGCCGGGGTGCCTTCGCCGCGATGCCGCCGCTCGCCGACGTGCTTTCCCTGATCGAGGAGCAGCCGTGATGCCTGGCGACGAACGCAGGGAGTGGGGAAGCCGATGCTGACGGCCGATACCTCCGTCATCCTGTATGCCACTTTCACCGCGTCCGCGGGCAATGCCCTTGCCGTCGCGGCTCTCCTGAGCGACTACGCCGCGACGGTCCGCAAGGAGCCCGGCAACGTGCTCTTCGAAGCTTCGTGCAAGGCGGACCAACCCGAGTCGTTCTTCGTCTACGAGGAATATGCCGACGAGGCCGCATTCCAGGCGCACTTGAACGCACCCTACGGCCCATCCTTCAATGCCGCGCTTGCGCCGCTCATCGTCGAGCCGCAGTCCCTGCTGACGTTCCTGCGAAGAGTATGAGGCGAGGACAGACAAGGACGGCACGACCGCGAACGGACCCTCTATCACCACAGCTTTTGACAGAGCCCGCATGAATCGCCCTTGCTTTGCTTCTTCATCGAAGTGGCGCGCCCTGGTGGCGGCCGCGTTTGTCCTGGCCTTGCCCGGTTGCGGTTCCGCCGGGAGTGCCTCCGGCCCGGCATCCACGGACACCGACGCGTCACCGCCTGCCATTCTGAAGGCCGGTGCCGTGGCCTCGCCCGACCGGTTCGGCGCCGAAGCGGCGCGGCGAATCCTTGCCGCCGGGGGCAACGCGGTGGACGCGTCCGTGGCGACCGCGTTCACGTTGGCGGTGACACTGCCTTCGGCCGGCAACCTGGGTGGGGGAGGCTTCATGACCCTGTGGGTGGACGGCAAACCCTACTTCCTCGATTACCGCGAGAAGGCGCCTGCTGCGGCCACCTCCACGATGTATCTGAACGCCGACGGCAGCCTGGTTCCCGGCCAGAGCCTGAGCGGCTCGCTGGCGGCCGGCGTCCCCGGCACGGTCGCGGGCATGTGGGAGGCCCACCGGAAGTTCGGGCGGCTCAGCTGGGCGCAGGTGCTGGCACCCGCCATCGGCTATGCCCGGAACGGCTTCATCGCCTATGCCACGGCCAAGCCAGCCTCCGATCCGCGACGCGCGAACTTCAACCGCTATTTCGGCGGAAAGATGGTCAAGGGAGAGCTGTTCCGGCAACCCGAACTGGCCGCCACTCTGCAGCGCATCAGCGACAACGGCCGCGGCGAGTTCTACGCCGGCAGGACCGCCGATCTGCTGGTTGCGCAGATGGACCGCAGCGGCGGTCTAGTCAGTCGGAACGACCTGAAGGATTACGCCGCCGTCTGGCGCGATCCGGTGGTCATCGCTTGGCATGGCCACACCATCTACACCTCGCCGCCGCCCAGTTCCGGCGGTTTCGGCATCGGACAACTGCTGAAAATGAAGCAGGCGCTGGCCCCTCGTTTCGCCGCCGCGCCGCTCAATTCGGCGCAGTACATCCATCTGACTGCCGAGATGGAGAAGCGCGTCTTCGCCGACCGCGCGCAGTATCTGGGCGATCCGGATTTCTTCCCGGTTCCAATGGCGGAGCTACTGTCCGATGACTACCTCGGGCGCCGTGCGGCCGAGGTCGATCCCGCCGAACCCACACCCTTGGCCGAAGTGAAACCAGGCTTGGACGCTGGCCCGTCCAGCGTCGGCAGCACCGGAGAGAACCCGCAGACCACGCACTTCTCGGTGATGGACAAATGGGGCAACGCCGTAGCCAACACCTACACGCTCAACGGTGGTTACGGCAGCGGCGTGGTGGTCGAGGGCGCCGGCTTCCTGCTCAACAACGAGATGGACGATTTCGCTACCAAACCTGGCGTGCCGAACCAGTTCGGCGTGGTGGGCGGCGACGCGAATGCGGTCCAGCCCGGCAAGCGGCCGCTGTCGTCCATGAGCCCGACCATCGTTGTGAAAGACGGCAGGGCCGTCCTGGTAGTGGGTACGCCGGGAGGCTCGCGCATCTTCACTGCTGTCTACCAAGTGCTGGTGGACGTTCTGGATTACCGGTTGCCCCTGGCGGAGGCGCAAGAACAGGGGCGCTTCCATCATCAGCTGCTTCCCGACGACGTGATTTACTACGAAGCCGATCGCATCCCCGACAGCGTGGCCGACAACCTGCGGTCGCGGGGCTGGAAGCTGAAGAATGGCCTCGGCGGTGGCCGCGACATACAGGCTATTCAACTGGTGGGCGATACGCCCAAGCCGGTATCCGACCCGCGCAACCCCAATGGTCTGGCGCTGACCGTGCCTGCGGTGGAAAAACCGTAACAGTCGCCGGCGCTCGATGCCCCCTCCATGGAGTGGGAGCATTTCCATTCGCTTGAACGGGACTTCAAGGGCCGCATGTCGGGGCCTTCGAGCCTCTCGACAAGCGCGGGAAATATCTGTACCATTCAGTGCATTAAATATTCGGGTTCCTTGGGCTGAACCAATCCGCGGTTTAGCACTCCAATGGCCCGAGTGCTAAACTTCGATGTCTTGCAGGAGGTTCCACCCATGTCCCAAGCCCTGGTGACCGCCAACTTCCCGCTGCCCAGCGTGGTCGGCAGCCTGGACGCCTACATTTCCGCGGTGCACCGCATTCCGGTGCTCAGCGTGGAAGAGGAGCAGGCGCTCTCGCGCGACTACCTGCAGCAGGACAACCTGGAAGCGGCCAAGAAGCTGGTGATGTCGCACCTGCGTTTCGTGGTGCATGTGGCGCGCGGCTACTCCGGCTATGGCCTGCAGCTTGCCGACCTGATCCAGGAAGGCAACATCGGCCTGATGAAGGCGGTCAAGCGTTTCGACCCGGACATGGGCGTGCGCCTGGTCAGCTTCGCGGTGCACTGGATTCGCGCCGAGATGCACGAGTTCATCCTGAAGAACTGGCGCATCGTGAAGGTCGCC
>CALCWL010000247.1 GCA_937906285.1 uncultured Rhodanobacter sp.
CCGGCCTGGCGCGCCTCGCGTGCCGACCTGCAGGACGTGCTGCGCGACGGCGGCAAGGGTTCGGGTGGCGGCTTCGCCCGGGTGGCCAGGGTCATGGTGGTGGCGGAAGTCGCGTTGACCGTGGTGTTGCTGGTGGGCGCGGGGACGTTCGTGCGCGCGGTGGGCACCGTGTTGTCGCAGCCGATGGCCGGCGCCGCGCATGCCGCGCACGTGCTTACCGCCGAGGTGATGCTGCCGGCGGCCAGCTATGGCGACGACGCGCAGCGCATCCGCTTCTTCGATGCGGTGGGCGAGCGCTTGCGCCAGGGCGCGGGCGTGGTCGATGCCACCGCGTCGGACACTGTGCCCGGCGCGGTGCTGGGCAGCCACGAGGACGTGGCGCTGCCGGGCCATCCGCAGCCCGCGGATGGCTGGCCACGCGCGCAGATGGGCATCGTCGGTCCGCACTTCCTCGGGACTTACGGCGTGCACCTGCGCGAGGGTCGCTTCTTCGACGCGCGCGACCGTGCCGACAGCGCGCCGGTAGCCGTGGTCGACGCGAAGATGGCCGCCGCGATGTGGCCGCACGACCGCGCCGTGGGCCGCAAGCTGGTGTTGTGGCCCGGGCGGCCGTTTGCCGCCACGCTGACCGTGGTCGGCGTGATCGAGCCGTTGCAGCTGGATGGTGTGCTGGAAAAGCCACGGCCGGGCCTGCTGCTGCCGCTGGACCAGTCGGCTGGCCAGTCGCCGCTGCATGCGGTGGGCCTGGCGGTGCGCGCGCACGTTGCCGGCGGCGTATCCGCGCAGCAACTTGCCGATGCCGTGCATGCGGTCGAGCCGCAGGCAGCGGTGTACGGGGTGCGCAGCCAGGCCGCCGCGATGGCGGAGGCACGGGTCGGCCTGACCGTGCTCAGCACCGTGTTCGGTGCGTTGGGGCTGGTCGCGCTGTTGCTGGCGGGCGCGGGCCTGTACGGCGTGCTGGCGTTCTCGGTGGCCCAGCGCACCCGCGAGATCGGCATCCGCCGTGCCATCGGCGCGGGCAACCGCGCGATCATGCGCGAGGTGGGGCACCAGTTGCTGTGGCAGCTCGGGCTGGGGCTGGGCATCGGCCTGCTGCTGGCGTGGCCGTGGTCGGCGCTGCTGGCCGATCCCGGCTTGCATACGCAGGCGCACGACCTGCGGGTATTCGCGCCGGTTCTGCTGATCGTGTTGCTGGTGGCGCTGGTCGCCTCGCTGGTGCCGCTGCTGCGCGCGTTGCGCGTCGATCCCGCGATCGCCCTGCGCTACGAGTGACGCGCGGGAATCCGTAGGAGCGCACTCTGTGCGCGATGCTCTCCGTCACGTGACGAAAGGCATCGCGCACAGGGTGCGCTCCCGGTGTCGGTATGCTGCAGGCGGCAAGTTGTCGGGACGAATGGAAGATATGACGCGCGAAACCCAAACTACCGTGCTGCTGGTCGACGACCAGGCCGACGTGCGCGAGGCGCTGCGCCTGCTGCTG
>CALCWL010000248.1 GCA_937906285.1 uncultured Rhodanobacter sp.
TCGGTGCGGCCGGCGTTGCCCAGGCTGTCCTGGTGGCTGATCGCGCCCTCGCGCACGTAGGTGATGATCTCCATGTCCGCATGCGGGTGCGGCGGGAAGCCGGTCTGCGGTGCGATGGTGTCGTCGTTCCACACGCGCAGCGCGCCCCAACCCATGCGCTTGGCGTCGTGGTAGCCGGCGAAGGAGAAGTGGTGCTTGGCCATGAGCCAGCCGTGGTCGGCTCCGCCCAGGCGGTCGAAAGGTCTGCGTTCAATCACCGCGGTTCTCCTCATGCTTGATCGCGCCGGATGGCGCCTGTTCGCAACATAAGGCTAAGCAGCGGCGTCTGAAACCGGCGCGAAGGAAACGGATTGTCGTCGCGCCGGCACCAGTGGGCTTACCAGTCGGTCGGCCGGTAATCCTTCAGGAATTGGCCCCACACGTGCTCGCCGGTGTTGATGCCGTGGATGATCGGATCGACGATGCGGGCGGCGCCGTCGACGATGTCCAGCGGCGGGTGGAAGCGTTCCTCGCGCACCTTCTTCGCGGCCAGCTCGGCGGGATCCTCGTCGGTCACCCAGCCGGTGTCGACGCTGTTCATGTGGATGCCGTCGTTGTGGTAATCGGTGGCCGCGGTGCGCGTCATCATGTTCAGCGCAGCCTTGGCCATGTTGGTGTGCGGGTGGCGGGTGGTCTTGAAGCTTCGGTAGAACTGGCCTTCCATCGCCGAGACGTTGACGATGTGCTTGTCGCGCTCGCTCGTGCGCAACATCAGCGGCTTCAGCCGCGCGTTGATGATGAACGGCGCGATCGCGTTGACCAGCTGCACCTCCAGCAATTCCACCGACGGCACCTCGGCCATCAGCAGCCGCCACGAGTTGCGCTGGCGCAGGTCGACCTGCTGCAGGTCCTGGTCCAGCCGGCCCTCGGGGAACAGGTGGCTCTGCGCCAGCAGCTCCTCCGGCAGCAGGGGGAGCTGCGACAGCTCGGCGGCACGGGCAAGGCCGGGCAGGGCGGCGGTGCCTCGGTTGGTGAGCGCGTTGCCGCCGGGCAGGATCTCCGCGCCGCGCAGGCCCTCGTAATGGCCGACCAGCCGGCGCACGTGCTCGGGCAGCTCGTGCAGCGCGGCGGTCTCGCCTTCCATCATGTGCGCGTAGAAATCCGGCGGCCGGCGCACGGTCTGGCAGGCGTTGTTGATGATGAAGTCCAGCCGCGGCCGGGTCGCCACCAGCTCCTGGCAGAGCGCCTCCACGCTGGGTGTGTGGCGCAGGTCCAGGCCGTAGACCTGCAGGCGGTGGCCCCAGTCGGCGAAGTCCGCTTCGGCCGCGTAGCGCGCCGCCGAGTCGCGCGGAAAACGCGTGGTGACGATCAGCTCGGCGCCGGCGCGCAGCAGCTTCAGGCCGGCCTGGTAGCCGATCTTCACGCGGCCGCCGGTGAGCAGCGCCACGCGCCCGCGCAGGTCGGCCAGCTCGCCGCGCTTGGCGTAGTTGAACGCCGCACACTCCGGGCACAGCTGGTCGTAGAAGAAGTGGATGGCGGTGTACTTGCGCTTGCATACGTAGCAGTGCCTCGGCTCGACGGACTCGCGCGGTTGCGCGGCGTCCTCCGCGGGCGGCACGTCGTGCGGCAGGAAGCCTTCCGGCGCAAACACGTTCGGCGTGGTGAACACCGGCTTGCGGCGCAAGGCGCGGATGCCGGTCTGGTCCAGCACGGTGTCCTCGGCCTGGATCCGCGCGGCGTGGCGTTGTTTCTCCGCGGCCTTGAGGCGAATCCGGCGCGCGCCCGGTTCGGGGTGGTACATCCGCGCCACGGCCTGGTGCAGCTGCTGGCGTTCGGCGACCGGCAGCCGTTCGAGCAGCGTGCGGTCGTCGGCAACGATCTGCAGCAGCCGGATGGCGGCGCGCGCCTGCGCCAGCAGTTCGGCGTCCGTTTCGTCGGCGGGGGGCGGGCAGGTCGTGGTCATGAGGCGTCGGTCGTGGTCGAACAAGGCTTCGCCAGCGCGCTGCGGGCCGAGTCACAGGCGCGTTGCGCGGTCAGCTAGCCGCCCATGATGCCCGTTTTTGCGCCGATGGCGGTAATCGGATGTCGACGGGATCAAATCGGGAATGAGCGCTGTGCCACATTTAGTGCCTTCGACGTGTGCCATCGTGAGGGCGAGGCCACCCGGTGAGGACGGCCAGTCCATCAGATTCGGGGCGGCGCGGCAGGACATTCGCATCAGCCCCGGCAAACAGGTCGGTTTGTGCGCGCGTCCAGTTCAGTTCTCCCCGCCCAACTCGGGCCATCGGTGACCGGCAAACCCGGGTTCCGCCTTCGTTTTCTTTTCCTGCCGACGCGCGAGGTTTGCGACCGGCATGCGACCTACCACGGCCATCTGGTCAAGGCCGAAATTCTGCTCGACCGCATTGCCGCCGCTCGGGCGGCGGGACTGCGTGCGGTTGCGCCGGCACTGGATGATGCGGACGAGGCGCGCGCCACGGTCAAGCCGCCGCGCGACCTGTTTTCCCCCACCACGCTCGAGTATCGACGCTGGTACACGCCGGACGGCAGCGCGCGGGCGCAGCCGTTGACACGTGAGGCGCTGGCCGACCTGCTGGGCGCGGATGGCTTGTCGCCGCGCGAGGCACTGGACCGCGCCACGCATCGTTCGCATGCCTTGCCCGCGGCCGATCAGGCCTGGCTGATCCGCCGACGCGCACTGCCGGTGCAGCAGCGGCCGCTGAATCGCCGCGAATTCCATGAGCTGATCGAGGCGCTCGACGGCGCCTGGCGGGCCCCGGCCGGTGTGCCGGAGCTGGCGCGCCACAATCGGCGGCTTGCGCTGCGGGTGGCAACGTTGCTGGCCGGCATGCTCGATGAACATGTCGCGCCGCCGTTCCGCGTCGAGGCGCTGAACGAGGCGTTCAACGAGCGCCTGCTGGACCACTTGCGCCAGAGCATCGACGCGTTTTGCCGAGCCGACGCAGTCTGCGCAGTGCTGCTGGCGGGTCCCAAGGCGTGGTTTGCCGCCAAGGCTGCCCGCATGCGCGCCGAACACCAGGTCGCGCTGGTTTTGTCGACGCGCACGCACCCTGGCGGGAACGGCTCGCGCGCCGACCGCGTGCAGCCCGCGGGCATGTCGCGGGCTGCGATCGGCTGAGCCGGCTCTCCGGGCTCAGGCCTCGGCAACTTCCTTGTACGCATCCACCGGGATGCAGGCACACATGATGTGCTTGTCGCCGTACACGTTGTCGACGCGGGCCACCGGCGGCCAGTACTTCTGCAGCTTCAGGCTGGCCAGCGGGAAGGCGGCCAGTTCGCGCGGGTAGGCGTGGGTCCATTCGCTGGCGCTGACCTGGGTCGCGGTGTGCGGCGCGTTCTTCAACGGGTTGTCCTCGCGGTCCAGCTTGCCTTCCTCGATCGCGCGGATCTCGTCGCGGATCTGGATCATCGCGTCGATGAAGCGATCCAGCTCGACCTGCGACTCGCTTTCGGTCGGTTCCACCATCAAGGTGCCGGACACCGGGAAGCTCAGCGTGGGCGCGTGGAAGCCGAAGTCGATCAGG
>CALCWL010000249.1 GCA_937906285.1 uncultured Rhodanobacter sp.
CGGCATGTATCCCTAAAATTGCGCGTTCTCGGCGGGCGATTAGCTCAGCGGTAGAGCACTGCCTTCACACGGCAGGTGTCGCAAGTTCGATCCTTGCATCGCCCACCATACAGAGTTGCGAAAAGGCCACCCGTCGGGTGGCCTTTTTCGTATTCGCGGCAAAGGAGCCGGCCTTGCCGATAGCTGCTGGGTCCGGCGGTGTGCCGCAGGGCGATGGCGGCGAATTGCTAGACTTGCCGCCTTTCCCGACGCAAGTGCACGCTCATGGCATTCCTGGACACCGAACTGGTTCGCATCCTCCACGCGCTGCAGCAGTTCGAGCTGACGCCGTGGAAGATCGTCGGCTTCGCCGGCACGCTGATGTTCACCAGCCGCTGGTTCGTCCAGCTCTACTACACGCGCAAGTACAAGCGCGTGGTGATGCCGCTGGCGTTCTGGTGGCTGTCGGTGTGCGGCAGCGTGTTGCTGCTGGCGTACTTCGTGTTCGGCAAGAACGACTCGGTGGGCATCCTCTCCAACTTCTTCCCGGTGTTCGTGTCGGTCTACAACCTGGTCGTGCATTTGCGCCATCGCAAGAACAGCATGACTGGCGACGCCACGGCTTGACCATTTTCCGCAGGGCGGTGCCCGCCCTACACGTGATACATGGCTAATCCGGGTCGTAGTCGAGGTTGGCGGCCAGCCAGCGCTCGGCTTCGGCCTGGCTCCAGCCCTTGCGTTTGGCGTAATCCCGCACCTGTTCCAGACTCAGCCGGCCGACCACGAAATACTGGCTGCCCGGGTGCGAGAAGTACCAGCCCGATACCGCCGCCGCGGGGTACATCGAGAAGCCTTCGGTGAGCGTGATGCCGGCGTTCTTCGTGGCGTCGAGCAAGTTGAACAGCGTCGCCTTCTCGGTGTGGTCGGGGCAGGCGGGATAGCCGGGGGCGGGACGGATGCCCTGGTACTGCTCGGCGATCAGGGCCTCGTTGTCGAGGTTCTCGTCGGGCACGAAGCCCCAGAACTCCTTGCGCACGCGCTGGTGCATGCGCTCGGCGAAGGATTCGGCGAGGCGGTCGGCCAGCGCTTTCAGGATGATCGCGGAGTAGTCGTCGTGGTCGGCGTGGAAGCGGTTGAGGTGCTGCTCGATGCCCAGGCCCGCGGTGACGGCGAAGCCGCCGATCCAGTCGGGTTTGCCGAACTCCTTCGGCGCGATGAAGTCGGCCAGGCACAGGTTGGGGCGTTCCACCGGCTTGTCGGCTTGCTGGCGCAGGTGGTGCAGCGTGGCGAGTGGTTGGGTGCGGCTGTCGTCGGTGTAGATCTCCACGTCGTCCATGAGGTTGGCGGCGGGCCAGAAGCCGATCACCGCGCGGGCCTTCAGCCACCTCTCGCTGATGATCTTGTCCAGCATCGTCTGCGCATCGGCGAACAGTTCGCTGGCCTGCGCGCCGACCACGTCGTCGCTGAGAATGGCGGGGTAGTGGCCGGCCAGTTCCCAGGCCTGGAAGAACGGCGTCCAGTCGATGCTCTGGCGCAGCTCGGCGAGACTGTAGTCGTCGAACACGGTGAGGCCGGGCTGCACCGGCTGCGGCGGATCGTAACTGGCCCAGTCGCAGCTGAAGCGGTTGCCGCGTGCGTGTTCCAGCGTCACCAGCTTCTTGCCGGGGCCGCGGTGCTTGTGGCGCTCGCGCACCTCGGCGTATTCGCTGCGCACCTTGGCGAGGAAGCCGTCCACCAGCTCCTTGCTGACCAGCGATTGCGCCACGCCGACCGCGCGCGAGGCGTCCTTCACCCACACGCAGGCGGTTTCGTAGTGCGGCTCGATCTTGATCGCGGTGTGCGCGCGCGAGGTGGTGGCGCCGCCGATCAG
>CALCWL010000250.1 GCA_937906285.1 uncultured Rhodanobacter sp.
TTTCGTCCCGGGTGAGCCGCCCATTCTACATCGCTTTCCGAGGCCGTCAACACCTTCAGCGAAGTTCGTCGAGGTGTTGCATGTCGCGGCCCGCGGCGTCGAGCCGGCGTGGGCCGCGAATCATACGGCCTGCGTTTTTTTTGGCAAGCGTTTTCTGCGCCGACGGCGAATTCCTTCCGCGCAAATGTGGTTGTCAGTTCAGGCGACGACCAGCCGCACCCGCGCGAAATTGCGCTTGCCGACCTGCAGGACACCCTCGAAGCCGGCATGGAAAACCCGTTGCGCGTCTTCCGCCACGACCGCGTCGATGCGCACGGCGCGCTCCTTCAACTTCCGATTTGCGTCGGAGTTGCTGGCGGTGAGGCCGGCGGCGGTGAGCAACGCAGCCAGGCGCAAACCCTCGGCCGGCACGGCAATGTCGGTTTGCGGCAGCAGCGCGGTGTCGCCTTCGCCGCGCACGACGGCATGCCAGCCGGCAATCGCCTGTTCGGCAGCGGCAGCGTCGTGGAAGCGCGCCGCCAGCTCGCGCGCCAGGCGCAACTTGGCGTCGCGCGGATTGAGCCGGCCGCCCTCGACCTCGCGCTTCATCCGCGCCAGCTCGTCCAGCGACACCTCGAAGCTGAGCAGCTCGAACCAGCGCCACATCAACTCGTCGCCGATCTTCATCGTCTTGGTGACAATGTCGATGGCCGGTTCATTGATGCCGATGTAGTTGCCGAGCGATTTGGACATCTTGTTGACGCCGTCCAGCCCCTCCAGCAGCGGCATGGTCAGCACGATCTGCGGCTTCTGGCCGTAATGCTCCTGCAGCCCGCGACCCATCAGCAGGTTGAACTTCTGGTCGGTGCCACCGAGCTCGACGTCCGCCTTCAGGGCTACCGAGTCGTAGCCCT
Organism: uncultured Rhodanobacter sp.; assembly: GCA_937906285.1. Taxonomy (GTDB): domain Bacteria; phylum Pseudomonadota; class Gammaproteobacteria; order Xanthomonadales; family Rhodanobacteraceae; genus Rhodanobacter. Next base: position 894 of record CALCWL010000250.1, read on the forward strand.
GGGTCAGCGGGTACATGAACTCGTGGATGGCGATCGGCTGCTGCGCGGCATAGCGCTTGGTGAAATCGTCGCGTTCGAGCATGCGCGCCACGGTGTGCTGCGCGGCCAGCCGGATCATGTCGGCGGCCGACATCTTGTCGAACCATTCGGAGTTGAAGCGCAACTCGGTCTTCTCGCGATCCAGCACCTTGTAGACCTGCTCGGCGTAGGTCTCGGCATTGGCCAGCACATCCTCGCGGGTGAGCGGCTTGCGCGTGACGTTCTTGCCCGTCGGGTCGCCGATCATGCCGGTGAAGTCGCCGATCAGGAAAATGACCTGGTGACCCAGATCCTGGAACTGGCGCATCTTGTTGAGCAGCACCGTATGGCCCAGGTGCAGATCCGGCGCGGTCGGATCGAAGCCGGCCTTGACCCGCAGCGGGCGACCTTCTTTCAGGCGCTCGACCAGCTCCTCGCGCTTGATGATTTCGTCGGCGCCACGCGCAATCGTGGACAGGGCGTGCTCGGGCTCGCTCATGGATTTCTCGCTGGATGAAGCATGGAGGATGAACCCGTCGAGACGAAACAGAGAGGCCGTAGCCATTCGCCGCGTGCGACGGAAGTTAATTGTGCGTTAATCAGGAATGGATCGCAAACCATTGATGGCAAAGGCATTGACGCTCTCTGCACATCGCCGTTATGGTACGCCGAGTTTTTGCTTGGGCGGTACGGGGTGAACACGGCATGGCCGAAGAGAACATGGGCGCGCTGCAGGCGCGCAAGCAGGCCATATGCCGCAAGGCACAGCGTCTTCATTGTCGCTTCTACGAGCGTTGCGCACACTGGTCGTTCAATCGCTCGAGCGATGTCGAGCCGATCCGCTGGCATCGCGAGCACTGGATGCTTGCCGGTACGGCGCTGCTGATCACCCTGCTGTCCGGCTTCATCATGCCGTCGTGGGCAAACGCGATGCGCCCGGCGCCCGCCCCCGTGGCGCACACGCTGTTGCCGCTGGCCCTGCCCAAGGCCACCCTGGTCCAGGCACCGGTGTCCACCGTCGATGACTGGCAGGTGGTGCGGGTGAAACCCGGGCAAACCCTCTCCGATATCTTCAATGCCCAGGGTCTGGGCATGAGCGACCTGCAGAAGGTGATGGACGCCGCCGGCGATCACAAGGATGCCTTGCACAGCATCCGCCCGGGCGAGGAGTTCGATTTCCTGCTCGGCAGCGACGGCAGCCTCAAGGGTTTCCGTTTCGATCCGGATGCCGCCAACCGCGCCGTCGTTCGCTTTGACGGCGCGCAACCCACGCTGGCCCTGCAGCCACGCGACATCGACCGGCGCGAGCAGGTGGCCCATGGCGTGATTCGCAGCAGCCTGTATGCCGCCGGCGACCAGGCCGGCGTGAACGCGGCGATGATCGGCAAGCTGGCCGATCTGTTCAAGTACGACATCGACTTCGTGCAGGATCTGCGCGTCGGCGACAGCTTCACCATGATCTACGACGACATCTACCGCGACGGCGTGCGCTACGGCCAGGGCGACATCGTGGCTGCCGAATTCGTCAACCAGGGCAAGCGCTATACCGCGTACCGGTTCAAGAAAGCCGACGGCAACTACGGCTGGTTCAGCGAGGATGGACGTCCGATCCAGAAATCCTTCCTGCGCATCCCGGTCGACTTCACCCGCATCTCGTCCAAGTTCACTTCCGCGCGCATGCACCCGATCCTCGGCCGCATGCGGGCGCACAAGGGCGTGGATTACGCCGCCCCCAGCGGCACGCCGATCCATGCCGCCGGCGACGGCGTGATCAAGTACCACGGCTGGGAGCGCGGCTACGGCAACTTCGTGGTGATCCAGCACAACAAGACCATCAGCACCGCCTACGGCCACATGTCGCGCTTCGTGAAGGGCCAGCACGTGGGCGAGCGGGTGCGCCAGGGCGAGGTGATCGGCTACGTCGGCATGACAGGACTGGCCACGGGCCCGCACCTGCACTACGAGTTCCGCGTCAACGGCGTGCAGCGCAACCCGCAGACGGTGACCCTGCCCAAGCCCGAACCGCTGCCCGCTGCCCAGCTGGCCCGCTTCGAGTCGCAGGTGGTCAAGCCACAGCTGGCCCGGCTGACCGAGCTGGACAACCGGATCCGGCTGGCCCGCGCCAACGCTCCCGCCAATCACGACAACTGAGCTGCCCTTGCGCGTGGCTGAAGACGATTCGGCGCTCTACATCGGGCTGATCTCCGGCACCAGCGCCGACAGCATCGATGCAGCGTTGGTGCGTTTTCGTGAAGGCAAACCGCAGACTCTCGCCTGTCTCGCCTACCCGTGGCCGCACGCCTTGCGCGAGCGCATGCTGACGGTGGCGCAGGGCGAGGCGTCGCTGGATGTGGACGCGTGGGGCCGGCTCGACGTCGAGATCGGGCAGCAGTTTGCCGAGGCAGCTCTGCATCTGCTCGATCACGCCGGCACGAAGGCCACGGCGGTGCGCGCCATCGGTTCGCATGGACAAACCTTGCGCCACCGGCCCGGCGGCGAGCATCCCTTCACCTTGCAGCTGGGCGATCCCAGCGTGATCGCCGAGCGCTGCCGCATCGAGGTGGTCGCGGACTTCCGCCGCGCCGACGTCGCGGCGGGCGGCCAGGGCGCACCGCTGCTGCCGGCGGTACACGCCATGCTGCTGGCCGTGCCCGGCCGCGCGCGCGCCGTGCTCAACCTCGGCGGCATCGCCAACCTCACCGTGCTGGCGACCGACGGCAGCGTGCGCGGCTTCGACACCGGACCGGCCAACGGCCTGCTCGACGCCTGGTGCCTGCGCCATCGGGGCGAACCGTTCGATCGCGACGGCGCCTTTGCGGCCGGTGGCCAGGTCCGGCCCGAGCTGCTCGACACCCTGCTGGCCGATCCGTACTTCGCGCTGCCGCCGCCCAAAAGCACCGGGCGCGAGTACTTTCATCTGGACTGGCTGGCCTCCCATGCGCCACTCGCCAACTTGGCACCCGCCGACGTGCAGGCGACGCTGCTGGAGCTCACCGTGCGCAGCGCGGCCGCGGCGGTGATGCAGCATGCGCCGGAGGCGGCGGAGGTGCTGGCCTGCGGCGGCGGCGTGCACAACGAACGGCTGATGCAGCGCCTGAGCGAGGCGCTGGCGCCACGCCGGCTGGACAGTACGGCCCGCTGCGGCGTCGACCCGGATTTTCTCGAAGCGACGGCGTTCGCCTGGCTGGCGCGCCAACGCCTGCTGCAGCTGCCGGGCAACCTGCCAGCCGTGACCGGTGCGCGCGGGCCGCGGGTACTCGGGGCGGTCTATTCCGCGCCAGCGCCCGGCGCGTCGTAACGGATGCTTTCCGGCGCCAGCTGGGTCGGCCGCGTGCGAGCCAGCGCCAGCAACGCCTCCTGGAATGCACCGCGCTCGGCGGCTTCCCAGTGACCATCGAGTACGGCCAAGGCGTGCGGATCGCGCAGGCTCTCGCTGTATCGCTGCGCCACCGACATGCCGAGGCCGACGCGCAGCGCGTCCAGCATCACGTCATTGACCGGGCACTGGCGCAGCTTGGCCAGCGACGCGATGCGCTCGGCCAGCAAGCCATCGATGTGGTGGATGATCATGTCCGGCACAAGCGTCACTCCCTGCAGCACCTGCCCCTGTGCCCGGCATGTTTGCACATCCGCGACGAACCGGTGTCGCGCCGTGGCGATTTCCGTGGCTGACTTGGCAGTTGCGCTGTGACCTTCGCCGCTGAGGGCCACCGGGGACCCGGCCCGTTGACGTGAAACGACCACAATCTCTCAGGTAATCGCCCGTGCGCGCTCCAATCCGCGAAAGCGTCGCCACAATCCGGCAAACAGCAGCATGGCCGGGATCACCGCCAGCACCGTGAGCACGAAGTAGCCGCCATAGCCCGCCGTCATGGCGATGCCGCCGGCAAAGAAGCCGAGCAGCTTGCCCGGCAGGTTGACCAGCGAACTCAGCAACGCGTACTGGGTTGCAGTGTGCTGCTGGTTGACCAGCGAGGACAGGAACGCCACCGTCGGCGGCCCCAGCATGCCCAGGGTGAGGTTCTCCACCGAAATCACCAGGGTCAGCATCGCCAGATTGCCCGGGTGCGCAATCAGCAGCAGGTACATGAGATTGCTGCAGCCGCACAGCACGATGGTGGCGCCAAGCGGCCGCCACGCGCCCCAGCGCGCCACCGCCGCACCGCCGATGAACACGCCGACGATGCCGATCCAGATGCCGTAGATCTTGGTAATCGTGCCGATCTCGGTCTTGGAGAACCCCATGTCGCGGTAGAACGGGCTCATGATGCCGCCGATGGTCGCCTGTTCGGGCATCTTGAACAGCAGCAGGAACAGCAGCGTCACGCCGGCCAGCGCCCAGCCGTAGCGGCGGAAGAAATCGGCGAACGGGTCGATCACGCTCTCGCGCATGGCGTCGCGCCAGCGCGCGGCACGCACGCGCAGCACGGCCGGCTCGCGCGCCACCAGTGTGGTGCCGATCGGCAGCAGCATCGCCAGCGCCATCGTCAGATAGACCACGCGCCAGGCGATGTGGTCGGCCAGGATCAGCGCTACCGCGCCGGCCACCAGCAGTCCGATGCGATAGCCCAGCGAATACGTTGCCACCAGCGCACCCTGGTCCTCGACCGGGGCGATTTCGATGCGGTACGCATCCACCGCAATGTCCTGGGTGGCGCCGAAGAACGCCACCACCAGCGTGGCCGCCACGAACGCTGCCAGATGCTGCGGCGTCAGCGCCGCCATCGCGAGCAGCCCGGCCACCACGCCCAACTGGGCGAACAGCAGCCAGCCTCGCCGCTGGCCCAGGCGCGCGAAAACCGGGACGTGCCCGTGGTCGAGCAGCGGCGCCCAGAGGAACTTGAATGCGTAGGTCATGCCCGCGCTGGCAATCATCGTGATGTCGGCCAGCTCGATGCCGTTTTCCTTCAGCCAGTACGCCAGCGTGCCGGCCACCAGCAGGAACGGCAGGCCGGAGGAGAAGCCGAACAGGCACATCGTCCATGCCACCGGCTGGGTGAAGGCATGCCAAACCGATGGCTTCGCCGGCCGTCGCGCCGTCGTGTCAGTCGGCATAGTCGACCGTGTACGGCGCGTGGTCGGAGAAGCGCTGGTCGCGATAGATCGAGCACGCGCGCAAGCGTTCGCGCAGCGACGGGGTGACCACCTGGTAGTCGATCCGCCATCCCACGTTGTTCGCCCGCGCCTGGCCGCGGTTCGACCACCAGGTGTATTCGATCGCGTCGGGCTTGATCGCGCGGAAACTGTCGACCCAGCCCCGCTCATGGAACAGCAGGTCCAGCCACGCGCGTTCCTCCGGCAGGCAGCCGGAGTTCTTCTGGTTGGAGCTCCAGTTCCTGATGTCGTTCTTCGTGTGCACAATGTTCCAGTCGCCGCAGATCACGTAGTCGCGGCCGCTTTTCAGCCACGCGTCGAAGATCGGCGTGATCCATTCCATCGCCTTGAACTTGAACTGCTGGCGCTCGTCGCCGGACGAACCGGACGGAAAGTACAGCGAGACCACGCTGAGGTTGCCGAAGCGCGCCTCGATATAGCGGCCCTCGTTGTCGAACTCGTCCCAGCCCAGCTCGGTCAGCACCTGGTCGGGCTCGCGCCGGGCGTAGATCGCCACGCCGCTGTAGCCCTTCTTGCTGGTGGCGTCGCGGTAGAAGCAGTGGTGGCCGTCGGGGCGGAACATCGCGTCTGTAAGCTGGTCTTCCTGAGCCTTGGTCTCCTGCAGGCAGACCACATCCGCGTTCTGCGCGCGCAGCCACTCGAATACGCCCTTGCTGCCGGCCGAGCGGATGCCGTTGGCGTTGAGGCTGATGATGCGCATGGGTACTCCCGGTCGACCAATGGGGCGATCATAACAACCCCGGCCGCCGGGACCGGCGCGTGTACCATGCGCGCACCGCCGCCATGCCAGCGAGACCGACCGTGCACGACTACCAACGCGACTTCATCGAACTCACCCTGCGCCGGCAGGTGCTGCGCTTCGGCGAGTTCACGCTGAAGTCCGGGCGGCAGAGTCCGTACTTCTTCA
>CALCWL010000251.1 GCA_937906285.1 uncultured Rhodanobacter sp.
TGCGGGATCACCGGTTGCGCCGGCGAGGTGCCGCTGCCGGTCGTCACCGTGGTCGGCGCGGGCGTCCGGCCCGCCTCGGGGTCGAGTTCCACGTCGCGCGGACGGTTCGAATCGATGGTGACCGTGGCGATGCGGTCGCCCGACGCGACGGCGCCTGCCGCGGTCGCCGCTCCGGCCGGCACGCTGGCGGCGGCCGTTGGATCGAGGCTCATCGTCCTGGTCTGCAGGTCGCGGTCGGGTGCGGGCGGAATGGCCAGGCTCACCGAGCGGTCACCGCCGGGGGCAGGTGGGCTGTCGGTGAAGAACATCGGCACGAAGATGACCGCCAACGCTATCAGAACGGCAGCTCCCAACAGGCGTGTTTTCAAGTTTTCGCTCCCAGGCGGCGAACGCGATGCACAATGCGGCGATTATACCTGCCGGCGCCGGGCGCCACGCGGCGGCTCACGGCGCATGTTCAGCCATCACCGCGCTGGCGACGAAAAACGAGCCGAATGCCAGGATGCAGTCGCCCGGCTGGGTGGCTTGGCGCGCTGCGGCGAGTGCGGTGGCCACGTCGGGATGGGCGTCGAACGAGGCCTGCGGCAAGGTGGATTGCAGTTTTTCCGACAGCGCCGCCACCCCCATCCCGCGCGGCGATACCTGCTCCAGCCCGGCCAGATGCCAGTGCGCGATGCGCGCGCCGAGCGCGCCGATCACTCCGGCCACGTCCTTGTCGGCCAGCGCACCGTAGACGGCATGCACCGCGCCGTGTGCCGATGCGTCCAGCCACTCGGCCAGCGCCCGCGCGGCCTGCGGGTTGTGGCCCACGTCGACGAACACCGGCGGCTCGCCGCCCAGCGCCTGCAGTCGCGCCGCGATCCGCACGTCGTGCAGGCCGGCACTGGCCGCGGCAAACAGCGCGCTGGGCGAGAACGCCTCGTCGCCCAATGCATGCAACGCGGCGATCGCGGCGGCGGCGTTGGCGTGCTGCACCGGCGCGGCGAGATAGGGATCGGGCAACTCCATCGCACTGCCGTCGCGATGGCGCCAGCGCCAGCCGTCCTCGTGGCGCTCCACGCTGAAATCGATGCCGGCGCGCTCGACCTGCGCGCCACGTTCGGCCAGTGCCGCCAGCAGGCCATCGGGCGGATCGAGCTGGCCCACGATCGCCGGCCGACCGCGGCGCGCGATGCCGGCCTTCTCGCGGCCGATGCTGTCGCGGTCGGGGCCCAGCCACTCCATGTGGTCCAGATCCACGGTGGTGATCACGGCCACGTCCGCATCGATGATGTTGACTGCGTCGAGTCGGCCGCCCAGCCCCACTTCGAGCACCGCCACGTCGACACCGGCGCGGGCGAACAAGTCCACCGCCGCCAGTGCGCCGAACTCGAAATAGGTCAGCGAAATCTCCGCGCGTGCCGCCTCGATGCGCTCGAACGACTCGATCAAGGCGGCATCGTCGACCGGCGCGCCGTCGATGGCGATGCGCTCGTTGTAGGCCAGCAGATGCGGCGACGTGAAGGCGCCGACGAGCCAGCCCGCGGCCTTCAACATCGCCTCCAGCAGCGCCACGGTTGACCCCTTGCCATTGGTGCCGGCCACGGTGATCACCCGCGGCGCCGGCCGCGGCGCGCCCATGCGTTGCCACACCTCGCGCACGCGATCGAGCCCCAGCTCGATGCTGTGCAGGTTGACGCGATCCTGATAACTCAACCACTCGGCGAGGCTGCGGGGCATGAACGGGTTACTCGATGAACAGGCGAAGGGATCGCCCATTGTCGCCGAACCCGGCGCCGGGGCGCACCGATCAGCCGGCCGCCACCGCCCTCACAACCTCACGCCGCGCAGGCGCAGCGCATTGCTCACCACCGACACCGAACTCAGGCTCATCGCCAGCGCGGCGATCATCGGCGACAAGGTGATGCCGAACCACGGATACAGCACGCCGGCCGCCAGCGGTACGCCGACGGCGTTGTAGACGAAGGCGAAGAACAGGTTCTGGTGGATGTTGCGCACGGTGGCCTGCGACAGCCTGCGCGCGCGCACGATGGCGCCGAGCTCGCCCTTCACCAGGGTCACCTGGGCGCTTTCCATCGCCACGTCGGTACCGCTGCCCATCGCGATGCCGACATCGGACGCGGCCAGCGCCGGCGCGTCGTTGATGCCGTCGCCGGCCATCGCCACGCGACGGCCTTCGGCGCGCAACGCGTTGACCACGGCGGCCTTGTCGGCGGGCGATACGTCGGCATGCACCTCGTCGATGCCCAGCGTGCGCGCCACCGACTGCGCGGTGGTGGCGTTGTCGCCGGTGAGCATCACGATGCGCAGGCCGGCGGCATGCAGCGCCTGGATGGCGGCGGGCGTGTCCGGCTTGATGCGGTCGGCCACCGCCAGCAGCGCGGCGAGATTGCCGTCGACGGCGAGGAACATCACCGTGGCGCCGTTTGCGCGCAGTTGCTCGGCGCGGGTGTGGGCGTCGTCGCCGATGGCGACGTGCAGTTCGGCCATCAGTCTGGCGTTGCCCAATGCCGCCGCATCTCGCTCCACCGTCGCGCTGACGCCACGGCCAGTCAGCGAGCGGAACTCCGTCGCCGCCAGCTTCGGCACGCCTTCGGCGTCCGCCGCCATCACGATCGCCCGCGCCAGCGGATGCTCGCTCGGCCGCTCCAGCGCGGCGGCCAGCGCCAGCAGGCGTTCGCGCGACTGGTTGCCGAGGATCACCAGCTCGGTCAGCGCCGGCTTGCCTTCGGTCAGCGTGCCGGTCTTGTCCACCACCAGGGTGTCGATGTCGCGCAGCGATTCGATCGCGCCGGCGTCCTTGAACAACACGCCGTGCTGCGCGCCGCGCCCGCTGGCGACCATGATCGAGATCGGCGTGGCCAGGCCCAGCGCGCACGGACAGGCGATGATCAGCACCGACACCGCGGCGATCAGCGCGTGCGTCAGCCGCGGTTCCGGCCCCACCATCGCCCACGCCGCGAACGCCAGCAACGCCACCACGACCACCGCCGGAACGAACCACGCGGCGACCTTGTCGGCTACCCGCTGCAGCGGCGCGCGGCTGCGCTGGGCCGCCGCCACCAGGGCCACGATCTGCGCCAGCATGGTTTCGCCGCCGACCTTCTGCGCGCGCATGGTCAGCGCGCCATCCTGGTTCACGGTGCCGCCGGTGACCGCGTCGTCCTTTGCCTTGACCACCGGCATCGGCTCGCCGGTGAGCATCGACTCGTCGACGTGGCTCTGGCCCTCGATCACCACGCCGTCGACCGGCACCTTCTCGCCGGGGCGCACGCGCAGCACGTCGCCGGCATGCACTTCATCCAGCGGCACGTCGGCCTCGCTGCCGTCGCTCGCAATCCGTCGCGCGGTTTTCGGCGCCAGTCCCAGCAGCGCCTTGAGCGCCGCACCGGTGCGCCGCCGCGCGCGCAGCTCCAGGAAATCGCCCAGCGTGACCAGGGTGACGATTACCGCCGCCGATTCGAAATACACCGC
>CALCWL010000252.1 GCA_937906285.1 uncultured Rhodanobacter sp.
CTCCAGCATCTTCTCGACTTCGGCGACCACGTCGAGCGGGCGGATCTTGTCGGCATTCGGGTGCCAGCGCTGGGCCAGTTCGCCGAGCGAGCGCAGCAGCTTCACGTCGCGGGCGATCTGAGCGTCGATGCCGGGGCGAAGTACCTTCACGACCACCTCGCGGCCGTCGGTCAGGGTGGCGGCGTGCACCTGGGCGATCGAGGCCGAGGCCAGCGGCGTCTCGTCGAAATGGGCGTATAGACGGCCAATCGGCTGCTTCAGTTCCTGTTCGACGATGGTCTGCGCCTCGCTGCCGGGAAACGGCGCCACCTGGTCCTGCAGCAGCGACAGCTCATCGGCGATGTCGGCGGGCACCAGGTCGCGGCGGGTCGACAGCACCTGGCCGGCCTTGACGAAAATCGGCCCAAGCTCGGTCAGCGCCCGGCGCAGGCGTTCGCCGCGCGACAAGGTGGCCACGTCGGCGCGAGGCCGGGCCAGCAGCGGGCGCAGCAGTTTCAGCGGGCGGAACAGGTGCGCGGCGTCGACCAGTTCGTCCAGCCGCCACGCCAGCAGCACCGAGGCGACCCGCAGCAGGCGCGGCACCACGCGCAGCGGCGTCACGCGGCGTTGCCCTGCAGTTGCCGCGCCAGCCGCTGCACCCGTGCGGCCAGCCGTTCGCCATGCTCGCGCAAGCCATCCACTTCGTCGAGAAAGATGTCGACTTCGCCCGGCGCCAGGGCCACGCGGCCTTCGTCGCGCACCCAGTCGGCGGCGTCTTCGACGAGGTGGGCGCCACTTTCGCGGGCGTGCGCCAGGCCCTTGCGCACGGCCTTGGCCAGCGGCACGCCGAGCACGTCGCCGAAACTTCGCGCGAAGGCCTCCTCGAAATCCGGCGCGAACTTGCCGGCCAGCTTTTCCAGGCGGCGCGCCAGTTCGGCATCGCCGGCGATCTCCACCTTGCCCGGCGCGATGCCGTCGTCGTCGCGGCGCAGCAGCATCGCCAGCAGGCTGCCCGGCGTGGCGGCCACCTTCAGCTGGCTGCCGTCCTGCGGCGGGCCGACTTTCAGCCGCGCTTCGTCGACCGTAATGGCCAGCGCCAGCTCCGGCCCGCGCAGATGCAACTGCACGCTGCGACCGTTCAACGCGGTCAGCCGCTGCTGCGTGTCGGGATCGAGCGACAGCGTGTGATTCAGCGCGGTTTCCAGCGCTCGCCCGGCGAGCTTGCGCAGAGGTTGCGGCATCCAGGCGTTGGGAGTGACGGCGTTCATCGGCCGATTGTAGCGGGCTACGCCTTGGCGTAGCCGGAAATAGGGAATAGGGAGTAGGGAATAGAAAAACAAAAGCGCTGGCTTTCGCGAGGCCCTTCAAGCTGACGGGGAATGCTCTTCCGATTCCCCATTCCCTATTCCCTATTCCCTGCCCCAGGGAAGCCGAGCTGACGCCAGGCCTCGTAGACCGCCACGGCGACGGTATTCGACAGATTCAGGCTGCGACTGTGCGGGCGCATCGGCAGGCGCAGGCGTTGCGTCGGCGGGACGGACTCCAGCACTTCGCCGGGCAGGCCGGCGGTTTCGCAGCCGAACAACAGCGCATCGCCATCGGCATAGCGCGCGTCGACGTGGGGCACGCTGCCGCGGGTGGTGAAGGCGAAGACGCGTGGCGCGCCGAGCGCGGCGAGGCAGGCGGGCAGGTCGTCATGCACCGCGACGCTGGCGTATTCGTGATAGTCCAGTCCGGCGCGGCGCAGGCGGGTGTCGTCGAGCTCGAAGCCCAGCGGACGTACCAGGTGCAGAGCCGCGCCGGTGTTCGCGCAAAGGCGAATCACGTTGCCGGTGTTGGGGGGAATCTCGGGGCGATGCAGGATGACATGGAGCATCCGCGCATTATCGCCTGCGCCATCAGCTTGCGACCACGCTTCAGCCGGCCACGCGCGGACAGACTACGCCGTCCGGCGGCAGCGCGCAGCTGCTCGGCGCGGCCAGCAGGATGGTGGCGATGCCGCCTTCGTGAGCCAGCTCGACCGCCGGCGTGGCGGCGCTGGTGGTCAGCATGGCGGCGAGGATGAGGCCGCACACCACGAGGCTGGCAATGAACAGTCCGTGCAGCATGAAAGTCTCGAATTTCACGGTGACATCTCCGATGCGTGAGGGGGCCCTGCAGCCCGATGAAAGCAATCCTTGTGCCACGCTTTCATATGGTTCCAACTTGCTGTTTTTTCAAGGTTTCGATAACGGCCTCGACGCCCAACCCCCTGTCCGCGGACAGTCGTCCGGTGGCGCCCGGACAGGCGTGCCCCGCGCCTCCGCGCCGGCCGTCGACCGTGCCACAAGTCATTTGCGATGCCCGGGCGCGGCCGGGTAGCCTGCCCGGACCATTCGCGAAAACAGGAGGTTCACCGTGAAGAAAACGCCGCTTGCCCTGCTCATTTCCGGTCTGCTCACGTTCGGGGTCGCCGCGCCGACGCTGCTGGTCGCAGCCCCCGCGCAGGCGGTCGAGGCCACCGCTGCAGCGACGCAGCAGATCCCCGATCTGGCCTATACCCGTTTCGTGTTGCCCAACGGCCTGACCGTGGTGGTGCATGAAGACCACAAGGCGCCCGTGGTGGCGGTGAGCGTCTGGTATCACGTCGGCTCTTCCTACGAGCCCAAGGGCAAGACCGGCTTCGCGCATTTGTTCGAGCACCTGATGTTCCAGGGTTCGGAGAATCACCAGGATGAGTTCTTCAAGCCGTTCGAGCTGGCCGGCGCCACCGACCAGAACGGCACCACCTGGCTCGACCGCACCAACTATTTCGAAACCGTGCCCACGACTGCGCTGGACATGGCGCTGTGGATGGAGTCGGACCGCATGGGCCACCTGCTCGGCGCCATCGGCCAGCCGCAGCTCGACGAGCAGCGCGGTGTGGTGCAGAACGAGAAGCGCCAAGGCGAAAACCAGCCCTACGGCCGCGCCAGCGAACTGATCCAGGCCGAGGCGTTCCCGGCCAACCATCCCTACCACCACGACACCATCGGCTCGATGGCGGATTTGAACGCCGCCTCGCTGGGCGACGTCAAGCAGTGGTTCCGCGACTACTACGGCGCGGCCAACACGGTGGTGGTGCTGGCCGGCGACATCACGCCGGCGGTAGCGAAGGAAAAGATGCTGAAGTATTTCGGCGACATCGCCGCCGGCCCGCAGGTGCCGCGGCCGCAGCCGTGGATCGCCCCCCGGGACAAATCCACCCGCGGCACGATGACCGACAACGTGGCGCAGACGCGCATCTACCGCGAATGGAACGTGCCGCCGCGCGGCAGCCATGACGAGAACGTGCTGGAGCTGGCCGCGGCCGTGCTCGGCGGCAGCAAGACCTCGCGGCTGTACCAGCGGCTGGTCTACCGGGACAAGCTCGCCGACAGCGTCTCCGTCTACGTCGAGCAGCACTCGCTGGCCAGCCTGTTCCAGCTGCAGGTCGACGTGAAGAAGGGCGTCGACCCGGCCAAGGTCGAGGCCGC
>CALCWL010000253.1 GCA_937906285.1 uncultured Rhodanobacter sp.
GCGCTTGCCGGGCATCCTGCCCGGCAAGTCCGTGAGCCGGGGCCGGGCTTTTCGAACGGGCATCCTGCCCGTGCGAAAAGGAGTCGACCTCCTGTCGACTCCCGCTACGCGGCCTGTCGTCCCCGCCTCACCGCCGCACAGGGGGCCCGGGTAGAGCAGCGCGCCATCCTGGCGCGCACTCGGTGCGCCACCGCTGCGCGGTGGCGGAAGAGCCGATCACCAGAGTTCGTGCTTTGAGCCATTCGCGAGTGTGCGAATGTCTCAGTTCGGCCACGAGCTGGACGCACTAGCCAGCCACTTTGCGCTTGGATAAACGTACTGATGCCCGGATGAGTTGCGCTAGGCTGTCAGCGGCAAGTAAGGTCGCAACTGCCCCAGGATTCCTAGCCGATCGCACCGCGGTGATCCAAGCGCTGCTCGACGGCAGTGTGGAGAATGAAGCCTCCAACAGTATGGTTATGTTGTTTCTCAGCTCCAAGCGAGCTCATTCTTGCGCAAAGGCAGCAGGAGGCTGATGGAGACCTGCGCGCTCTGTGGCGCTACCGTGCCGGGACTAGCGGAATCGCACGTCTATCCGAAGGCGCTGCATCTCCTTTTCTCGGACGCACGAGACGATCTTCCACCGTTCGTGATCAATCGGAAGGCCACCTACCCGGGCCAAACCGTCCAGAAATGCCTCGGCGGCGTATACGGCGAGTTCGTGTGCCCGGTTTGTGAGTTCAAACTCTTCGGGCCCGCGGACAACGAATTCATGCGTCTGCTCCATCAACTTTCGTCATGGCCGCTGCCCGACGGACAGATCGAAATGGCCCCGAACGTGGTTCCGGGCGACCCCAATCTCTTGCATCGCTTCGCTTTGCAGACGCTTTGGCGCTGGGCTGTTTGCCCTCGAAGCGGCATCGAACAGGTCGATGCTGTCGGGTTCGGCCCGGTGATTGAACGTATTCGCTCTTGGCTGTTGAATCCGGCGGGCACGCTTTGGACAAAGCATGACATCACCGTCAGCTATCGCATCGCGGATGACCACGGTTTAGCACTACCGCCTCGCGGTGGCTGGCGTGCTGGCGTAATCGTCATGACCATCGGGAACTTCACCTTTTTCCTCGCCAGCCGGACGCGCGGGCTACGCAGTTCGTTGCAGACCAATCGCCTGCAAGCGGAAAACGGGGTGCGTTTGCTAGCAACTACGCGCATGCACGACTGGATCATCGATCCGATGGTGGACATGCTCGGGGAAGGACGGATGGAGCTAGCCGACGAATTCATGGAGAGGATGCGGGTCTACTCGCGAGCGAGAAGGGGTTGAGGACTGCTGCTAGGTGCTCTGCGGAGAGCACAGAGGCGAAAAAGTGTCAGGGACAATTTGAATACCCCTGCGGCCGTCCCGAACTTGTCGTTTAAATCCTCGACCTCACGCCGCCTGAATCACGAATTCGCTGGCTGTGGCGACGGGCTGCACGTTACGCAACGTGCGGCGCAGCTCGACCAGCCCATAGCGTTCCATCGTCTTCAGCGTCCGCGAAAGATTGCTGGGCGCGCGCCCGGTGAGCTCCGCGAGTTGGCTCAGTGACTCGGGCTTCTGCTCCCTGATTACACGCAGCAATGCGCGATTGTCGTCGGACAACACTTCGGCCAGCGAGCGCATGGAGGTGAACCAGATCTTCGGCTCGCTGGGGCGCGGCTGATGATCGCCGCGCGCAATGGCCGGTACGCGGGCGCGGATGGCTTGTTGAGATGCGATGCCGATGACTAACTTTTTCATCGCGAAACGGGGTCAGGTTCAATTATTCCAATGGTTGTCCGAATGCGGAGCCGACATTACGCCAGCTCCGCCAGGTACATCACTTCGCCAACTGCATCAACACCCGATGCCAGAACTCCAGTCCGGCCTCGACCTCCGAAGCCGGCAGCCTCTCGTTGAGGCCGTGGGCGAAGGTGTCGTCGGGCTTGGTGAAGGCGGCATCGATGCCGTAGCTGGGCACGCCGGCGGCGCGGAAGTGCTTGCTGTCGGTGGCGCCGGCAGACATGCTCGGCACCACATCCACGCCCGGGAAACGCTGGTGCACAGCGGCGGTGACGGCCGCGATCACGTCCGGGCGCAGCGGGGAGGCGGCGTTGGGCACTGGCGGGGTGGACACCCGGGTCACGCTGGCGGACTTGTCGTCGATCACCTTGACCAGGGTATCGCGCACGCTGTCGACCGACGTGCCCGGGAAGATGCGGCAGTTGATGTTGACGCTGGCGCGCTGCGGCAGCGCATTGACCGCGTGGCCGCCGTTGAGCATGGTTGCCACGCAGGTGGTGCGGATCTGGCCGACGTAGGCGGGGTCGGCGGAGATGGTGGCCGCGGCGGCGGCATCGTCGGGATGGGCGGCGAAGCGGGTCATCGCCGCGCCCAATGAGCCGGGGATGTGGGCGCCGAGGGCGCGCAGCGAGGCGAGCGTGATCTCGTTGCTCTGCGGCGGAAACTGGTGGACGGCGACGCGGTCGATGATGCGCGCCAGCCGGTAGATCGCGTTGTCCGCGCCGGGTTCGCTGGAGTGCCCGCCGGGCGAGGTCAGGGCGATCTGGAAGTCCGCATAAGTCTTCTCGGCGGCCTGGATTTGGTACAGCAAGGGCTTGCCGGTCTCGGCGTCGAGGGTACCGCCGCCGGCGTCCGCGTTGAGCAGGAATTCGGCGTCGTGGTAGCGCTTGGCCAGCTCGCGGGTCGAGGCCATCGTGGTCTCTTCGTCGCCAGACAGCAGCAGGATCAGGTCGTGGCGTGGCTTGAAGCCTTCGCGCTTGAGCCGGATCAGCGTTTCGACCAGCACCACCACCGCGGTCTTCATGTCGGCCGTGCCGCGGCCGTAGAGGTAGCCGTTCTCTTCGATCAGGGTGAACGGGTCGCGGGTCCAGTCCTGGCGTTTCGCCGCCACCACGTCCATGTGCCCGGACAGCAGGATCGGCTTGCCTTCACCGGTGCCGCGGTAGCGTGCGACCAGCGCGGCGGTTTCGCCTACCGGGATGATCTCGACGTCGCCGGCGGGGAAACCGGCGGCCTTGAGCTTGTCCGCCAGATACGAGGCCAGCACCGGCACCTGGTGCTGCCCTTCGACGGTGTGGATGCCGATGGCGTGCTTCAGCGTGGCCATGGTTTCGGGTAGGGCCTCGGCGGCGCTGCCGGCGTGGGCCATGCCGATGCCGGTGAAGAAAACCAGCGTGGCCGCGGCGGCGGGTCCGAGTGCTCGTGGTCCCTTCATGCGAGATCCCCTGTCGACGTCATGAACGAAGCACCGAGTATGCGCGGCGGCCCGCGCGCGTGCATCTGCCGCCTGGGTGCCCGCGCCATCGTGCTAAGCTTGCCGCCGCGCGGCTGGTGCCATCGGCGGCGCATTACCCCTTGGGGAGTAGCCTGCCTCGCTGCGGCGAGGCGTCTTCGTCAACATGCTCGGCGTCCATCCGCCGTGGCGAAGACACCGATTCTGGTTGGCGAGACCAACGGCTGGCGGCGCCACCGCGGTGGGGCGCGTCGTCGTGCCGTTGCATCCTTGCCCGACCGATCCGACTGCCCATGAATCCCGTTTCCATCCTGCTGCTCGGCTTCGCCATGTCCACCGACGCGTTTGCCGCGGCGATCGGCAAGGGCGCGGCCATGACGCGCCCGCGGCTGTCCCAGGCCATGCGCGCCGGGCTGATCTTCGGCGTGATTGAGGCGATCACGCCGGTGCTCGGCTGGCTGCTGGGCAAGGGCGCTTCGCGCTACATCGAGGCCTGGGACCACTGGATCGCGTTCGGCCTGCTGCTGGTGTTGGGTCTGCACATGATCTGGAACGGCTTCAAGCCCGAACCGGACGAGCCGGTCGATGAGGCGACGAAACATGGCTTCGTCGGTCTCGCCCTCACCGGCCTTTCCACCAGCATCGACGCGCTGGCCGTCGGCGTGAGCCTGGCCTTCGTCGACACGCCGATCGCCGTGGTGGCCGTGGTGATCGGCCTGTGCACCTTCAGCATGGTCACGCTGGGCATCATGCTTGGTCGCGCGCTGGGCGAGGTGGTGGGCAAGCGCGCGGAGATGATCGGCGGTTTCATCCTGATCGGGGTGGGCGTGGTGATTTTGTACGAGCACCTGGCCGGGTGAGGCCCAGTGCACGCCCATCAGCCAGTGGCGGCAAGGATTTCAGCCAGGTGCGGATTCGTCGCCGCTACCTTCCAGGAAACGGTAGCCTATGCCCGGCTCGGTCTTCAGCCAGCGTGGCGCGGCGGGATCATCGCCCAGCTTCTGGCGCAGGCGGCCCAGCACGATGCGCAGGTAGTGCGTGTCCTGCACGTGGCTGGCACCCCATACCTCGCGCAGCAACTGCTGCTGACTGACCACGCGGCCGGCATGGCGCAGCAGCAGCGCGAGCACGGCGTATTCCTTGCGCGTCAACGCGACCCCGTGACCATCGAGGCTGACTTCACGTCGAGCCAGGTCGATCGCCAGATGGCCGTCGTCATAGCGCGGCGGAACGTCGGCTGCTCCGGTGGCGGGATGGTGGCGCAGCAGGGCACGCAGCCTGGCCATCAGTTCCTGCATGCCGAACGGCTTGGTCACGTAGTCGTTGGCGCCGTTGTCCAGCGCGCGCACCTTCTCGCTCTCGGCGCTGCGCACGGACAGCATCAGCACCGGCACCGAGCTCCATTGGCGCAATTCGGCCAACACCTCGTGGCCTTCGCGGTCGGGCAGGCCCAGGTCGAGGATGATCAGATCGGGCGCTTGGGTAGCGGCCAGTGCCAAGCCTTCGGCAGCGGTGGCCGCCTGCAGTACCTGATACCCCCCGGCACGCAGGCCGATGTCGAGGAAGCGGCGGATCTGCATCTCGTCGTCGATCACCAGCACGCGTGGCGCGGCAGTGTTCAAGCGTTGCCCTCCGGTGCGGGTGGCAGGGGCAGGGTGATGCGGATGGTGGTGCCGCCGCCCGCGGTGGCCAGCGCTTCCACGTTGCCGCCGTGCGCGCCGATCATGCCGCGACAGATCGACAGCCCCAGTCCGGTGCCGTTGTTGCCGCAATCGCCGCGTGATACCGAATGGAACATGTCGAAGATGCGCGCCCGCTCATCCGGCGGAATGCCCGGGCCGTGATCGATCACGTCGATCCGCAGCTGTTCGCCGGTCACCGCTGCCTCCACGCGCACGGCCTCGCCGGGCGGAGAGAAGTGCGCGGCGTTTTCCAGCACGTTGAACAGCGCCTGCTCGATCAGCGCCGGGTGCACGTAGAGCAGTACGGTCTCCTGCGGCAACGCGGTCTGCATGGACAGTCCCGGGAAAAACCGGCGAAGCCTGTCGGTGGCGGTCACCACCACTTCGGTCGCATCGATCCAGTCGCGATGCAGCTTGAGCGGGCCATGGCCGAGCCGGGTCATGTCCAGCAGGTTCTGGATGTAGCGGTCCAGCCGCTGGCCCTCATGCACGATCGACTGCAGCAACTCCTGCCGTTCGCCCCGCGGCAGTTGCATTTCGTACATGGCAAGGGTGTCGGCGGCACCGATCATCGAAGCCAGCGGCGAGCGCAGGTCGTGCGAGACGGAGGAAAGCAGGGCGTTGCGCAGCCGCTCGGTTTCGCCCTGCACGCGGGCCTGCTCGAGCTCGTGCGCCAGTCGGGCACGTTCCAGCGCCAGTGCAATGTCCTGGCTCATCGCAAGGGCCAGCTCGCGCCGCTCGGCATCGGGTTCGTCCGGGCCCCGCGTGGCAAACACCACCGTGCCGTGCCCGTGCGCGCCGACGGTCAGCGGAACCAGCCACCCGCAGCCAGGATCATCGTCCCGATCGACGGCCGATGCTTCCTCGGCAGGGTTGATACGAGCGGTTGCACCGACGGCCTCCGTCAGAGCGCGGGCACCGACTTCGCGAATCGCCGTGGCACCGGCGGCGGTGGCGAGTTCCCTGCCCAACTGCAACAGTGTGCGCGCGCGCTGCTGGGCGGTCCGCAGGGAAGTGACCTGGTCGGAGAGCCGGGTGGCCATGCGGCTGCAGACGAGGGCGACGATCAGGAACAGCACGATCGCCAGCACGTCGTCGCCGTTGGCGATGGCCAGCGTATACCGCGGGCGGGTGAAGAAGAAGTTGTAGCCGAGGAAACACAATACGGCCGTATAGACGGCTACCGCCATGCGCTTGCGTACCGCGACGGCTAGCACGCCAGTCAGAAGGATCAGCGAGAGATTGGCGATCGACAGGTAGCGGTCGGCAACGAAAGTCAGCGCAAAAGCCGCCAGCGTGACTGCCGTGGCGAAAAGGTAGTCGGCCGCGGCCGCGTCGTGCGGGCGGCGTGGCGCCGGCTCATGCATGCGGAAGGTGTTCCCGGCGATGGGTCGATGGCCGATGTCGTGTCATATCTCCACCTCCGATCCCAGTTCGATGCGCCGATTGCCGGGAATCCGGAAGAACGCGGTCGCGGACAGCGCATTGTGCGCCATGAAGGCGAACAGGCGATCACGCCATGCCGCCATGCCGTGGGCGTGCCGACCTGGCACCACGGTCTCGCGCGACAGGAAGAAGGTGGTATCCATCATGTCGAACGGCAGGCCGTCATGGCCGCATTGTGCCAGTCGCAGCGGTACATCCGGGTCCTCGCCGAAGCCGAAGCGCAGGCGCAATCGAATGAATCCTTCGCCCAGCGTGGTCCATTCGAACCATTCGGCGGGCTCGGCCCGGGGCGTATCCAGGGTCTCCACCGTGAGCAGCACGTTGCGCTCGTGCAATACCTTGTTGTGCTTGAGGTTGTGCAGCAGTGAGCTGGGGATCGACTCGGGGTTGGCGGTAAGGAACACGGCCGTGCCGGGCACCCGTGTCGCCGGGTGATCAGCCAGGTTGCGGATGAACGGCGCCAGCGCCAGGCCGCCTTGCTGGATTTCGCGCACCACCAGCTCGCGCCCGCGGCGCCAGGTGGTCATCGCCACGAAAACGCCCAAGCCCAGCGCCAGTGGAAACCAGCCGCCGTGCTCGACCTTGACCAGGTTGGCGCTGAAGAAGCCAAGGTCCACGGTGAGCAGGCAGGCGCCGGTGGCGAGCACCGCGGGAAGAGGCCAGCGCCACTGATAGCGCGCCACCACCAGGGCCAGCAGGGTGGTGATGACCATGGTGCCGGTGACCGCGATGCCGTAGGCGGCGCCCAGGTTGTCAGACGAGCGGAAGCCGAGCACGGCCGCCACGATCAGGACCAGCAGGACCCGGTTGATCCACGGCACGAAGATCTGCCCCGCCATCTCGTGTGACGTGTGCACCACGGGCATGCGTGGCATGTAGCCCAGTTGCATCGCCTCGCGCGTCATCGAGAATGCACCGGAGATCACTGCCTGCGAGGCGATCACGGTGGCCGCGGTCGCCAGCGCGATCATCGGGTACAGCATGAACCTCGGTACCAGGTGGTAGAACGGGTTGGCCACCGCAGCGGGGTCGTGCAGGATCAGCGCGCCCTGGCCGAAGTAGTTCAGCACCAGCGCCGGCAACACGAAGTTGAACCAGGCCAGCTGGATCGGCCGCTTGCCGAAATGGCCCATGTCCGCATACAGCGCCTCCGTGCCGGTGACCGCCAGCACCACCGCGCCCAGCGCGAAGAAGGCTTCGGCGCGATTGTGCAGAAAGAAGTCGAAGCCGTAGCCCGGGCTGAGCGCCAGCAGGACTTCCGGGTTGCGGGCGATACCCAGCACGCCGAGCCCGGCGATGCTGAGGAACCAGACCGCGCAGACCGGACCGAACACGGCGCCGATGCGGTGGGTGCCGTGCTTCTGCAGCCAGAACAGGCCGACGATGACGCCGATGGTGGTCGGTACCACCCAGCGTTCAAGCGCGGGCGCGGCCACCTTCAGTCCCTCGACCGCCGACAGCACCGAGATCGCCGGGGTAATCACGCCGTCGCCGTAGAACAGCGCAGCGCCGAACAGGCCCAGCGCAATCAGGCTCATGCGCAGGCGTGGCACGTGGCGCGCGCTGCGCTGGGCCAGCGCCAGCAAGGCCATGATGCCGCCCTCGCCGCGGTTGTCGGCGCGCATGATGAACAGCAGGTACTTGATCGACACCACGATGATCAACGACCAGAACACCAGGCTCAGCGCGCCCAGCACATTTGCCGCAGAGGCCGGCACCCCATGGGCGCCGAACACTTCCTTCAGCGTGTACAGCGGGCTGGTGCCGATGTCACCGTAGACCACGCCCACGGCGCCGAGTGCCAGCGCGGCCAGGCGGCGCTTCTGCGGGGCGGCGCTCATGGGCCATGGCCGGTAGCGAGAACCTCGACAGATGCCGGCGCGACGGGAAGAACGACGATGTGAAACATCTGCACTGCCTGGAATGGATCAGGCGCGCAGTCTGGGCGTTGGGCCGTAACAACGGCATAGCGTCCGGCGGCGACGGCATAAAATCCGCGTAAAAATTGCCGTGGGCGACGTGGCCAGCCCGAACGAACAGGCCCGGAATACCAGTTCGCGGGCCTGTTCCATGCGTCGCGGCGATCGTCGTCGCAGCGCCTGTCGGGCTTACTTCGCTTCCTTCTCCATCAGCTTCTCCACCATGCTGGCTGGCACTTCCTGGTAGTGGTCGAAGATCATCGAGAAGTTGCCGCGGCCGCTGGTGGCCGAGCGCAGGAAGTTGATGTAGCCGAACATTTCCGACAGCGGCACGAAGCCCTGCACGAAGGCCGACGTGCCTTTCTGGCCCTGGTCGGAGATGCTGCCGCGGCGGCGGTTGATGTCGCCGATGATGTCGCCGAGGTAACTCGCCTCGGTGACCACCTCCAGGCTCATGATCGGTTCGAGCAGCTTGGGCTTGCTGAGCTTCTGCGCCTCGCGGAAGCAGGCGCGTCCGGCGATCTCGAACGCCAGCGCGGAGGAGTCGACGTCGTGGAACTTGCCGTCGATCAGGCGCGCCTTGAAATCCACCACCTCGTAGCCGGCCACCTGGCCCTGGTGCGACTCGACCTCGATCGCGTGCTGCACCGCCGGGATGTATTCGCGCGGCACGCGGCCGCCGACCACCTCGTCGGAGAAGATCACGCCGGAGCCCGGTTCGCCCGGCTCGAAGATGATCGTCACCTCGGCGAACTGGCCGGAGCCGCCGGACTGCTTCTTGTGCGTGTAGGTATGCTCCACCGTCTGCCCGAACGCCTCGCGGAAGCTGACCTTGGGCTTGCCCATGTTCGCCTCCACGCCCAGCTCGGTGCGCATGCGGTCGATGGTGATTTCCAGGTGCAGTTCGCCCATGCCCTTGAGCACGGTCTGGCCGGTTTCCTGGTCCACCTCCATGCGCAGCGAGGGGTCGGCCTTGACCATCTTGTAGAGCGCGGTGGAGAGCTTGTCGACGTCGTTGCGGCTCTTCGGTTCCACCGACACGCTGATCACCGGGTCGGGGAAGCGCATGCGTTCGAGCAGGGCCGGATGCGCCGGGTCGCTCAGCGAATCGCCGGTCTCGGTCTCCTTCAGCGAGACGAAGGCGCAGATGTCGCCGGCGCGGGTTTCGTCGATCTCGCGGGTGTGGTCGGCCTGCACCTCGACGATGCGGCCGATGCGCTCCTTCCTGCCGCGGGTGACGTTGAGCAGGGTGTCGCCCTTGCGGATCACGCCGGAGTAGATGCGGCAGAAGGTCAGTGTGCCGAACTGGTCGTTGATCACCTTGAACGCCAGCGCGCGGGCGGGCGCGTCGTCGGTGACCGGCTGCTCGCCGATCACCTGGCCGTCCTCGTCGACGATGGAGATGCCGCCGTTCTCGCCCGGGTAGGGCATGTAGTCGACCACCGCGTCCAGCAGCTGCTGTACGCCCTTGTTCTTGTACGAGGAGCCGCACAGCACCGGCACGAGCTTGCCGCTGACGCAGCCGATGCGGATGCACTTCTTCAGCACTTCCGGGTCGTGCTCGCCGGTTTCGATCAGGCGTTCGAAGGCGTCATCGTCCATCGCCAGCGCGTGTTCGAGCATCTCCTGGCGCAGCGCGGGCAGTTGCGAAAGCCACTCGTTGTCGGCGGACGCGGCGAATTTCAGGCGCTGCTGCGCCTCCTCGAAGGAGACGGTTTCCCACTTGCTGTCCTTGTCGTCGGACTGCCAGATGAGCGCGACGCCGGCGACCAGGTCGGCCATGCCGCAGAACTCGTCGCTGCTGCCCAGCGGCACCTGGCACAGCAGCGCCGGTGCATTCAGGCGCTCGCGGATGCCTTTCACGCAGTGCGCGAAGTTGGCGCCGATGCGGTCCATCTTGTTGACGTAGCACAGTCGCGGCACGTGGTACTGGTCGGCCAGGCGCCAGTTGGTCTCGGTCTGCGGCTCCACCCCGGCGACGCCGTCGAACACCACCACGGCGCCGTCCAGCACGCGCAGCGAGCGGTTCACCTCG
This sequence comes from uncultured Rhodanobacter sp., assembly GCA_937906285.1. GTDB lineage: Bacteria > Pseudomonadota > Gammaproteobacteria > Xanthomonadales > Rhodanobacteraceae > Rhodanobacter. Next base: position 10,340 of record CALCWL010000253.1, read on the forward strand.
ATGGTGAAATCCACGTGGCCCGGGGTGTCGATCAGGTTGATCTGATGGCCCTTCCACTCCGTGGTCACCGCCGCCGACTGGATCGTGATGCCGCGCTTGCGCTCCTGCTCCATGTAGTCGGTGGTGGTGGAGCCCTTGCCGTCCTTGGTCTCGTGCGTATTGACGATCTGGTGCTTCTTGCCGGTGTAGTACAGCACGCGCTCGGTGGTGGTGGTCTTGCCCGCGTCGATGTGCGCGATGATGCCGATGTTGCGGAAACGTTGCAGGGGTTTGCTGCGAGCCATGACGCGCGTCCATTGGAG
>CALCWL010000254.1 GCA_937906285.1 uncultured Rhodanobacter sp.
GCGATCGTGCCGTTCCACGGCCAGGGCATGAACTGCGGCTTCGAGGACACGGTGGTGCTGAGCGCACTGCTGGACGATGCGCCGGACGATGCCGCCGCGGTGTTCGCCGAGTTCCAGCGTCGCCGCCAGCCCGACGCCGATGCGATCGCACAGATGGCACTGGAGAATTACATCGAGATGCGCGACTCGGTCGCCGATCCGCACTACCTGGCCAAGCGCGAGCTCGGCGCCCTGCTGGCGCAACGGCTGCCCAGCCACTACATGGCGCGCTACCGGCTGGTCACCTTCACCCACGTCCCCTACGCCTATGCGCTTGAACGCGGGCGTGCGCAGGATGCCCTGCTCGAGCAGTTGCTGCGCGACACGCCCGCCGTGCGCGACATCGACCTCGACGCAGCGGCTCGGTTGCTGGAAACAAGCCTGCCGCCACTGCCGGCGCTGCGCCATGGATGAGTCCCTGGACGAGGCATTCCGCGACACCAGCTATCTGGTCAACCTGGACACGCTGAACTGGGCGACGATCCGCGTCGACCTGCCGTTGCCAGTGGAATTGCGGGAACTGGTCGGCACGCAGCCGTGGGCGTTCATCACCGCATGGAACCCGCAGGCGCGCCGGCGCGCGCAGGCCGAAAACCTGGCTGCGCAGCGGGACCTGCTCGCCGCCCTGCAAGCCCTGCCGGGTACCGCCGTTCGCCCCGCCATCGGCGTGGGCAACACGGGCTGGAGCGAGCCCAGCCTGTTCGTCGTCGGCGCCGACACGGCCATGCTGGACATTCTGGCCCGTCGGCACGAGCAACTGGCCTACATCCACGGCCGCGCCGGCGGCACGGCCCACCTGCGCGCAATGGAATGACCGGACGCTGGTGCCCGTCGGCCCGACGCTGCCGCCAACCGTCAATGCACCAGCTGGTTGATCTCCATGATCGGCAGCAGGATGGCCAGCACGATCATCAGCACGATGCCGCCCATGACCAGAATCATTGCCGGTTCGAGCAGTGTCAGCAGAACCGCCAGGCGTCGTTCGAGGGTCTGCATTTCGAGCTGCGCGGCACGCTCGAGCATGGGTTCCAGCCTGCCGCTGGCTTCGCCGCTGCCGACCAGGTGAATCATGAGCGGCGGAAAGACATGCGCCGCACCCAGCGCGTGCGCCAGCGTGTCGCCCTCGCGCACGTGTTCGATGGCAGCCTTGATGCCACCCCGCATGACCAGGTTGGACACGGCATGCGCGCCGTAGTCGAGCGCGGCAAGCAGGGGCACGCCACCGCCGACCAGGATCGCCAGCGTGCTGGCGAAGCGTGAGGTATTCAGACCCCGGATGACCGACCCGAGCCACGGCAAGCGCAGCAGCAAGGCGTGCCAGCGGCGCCGGTGGCGGTCACGCCGGAGTGCGGCCCGCGCGCCGACCGCCGCGCACAGACCGATGACGACGAGGTAAAGCCCGGCCCCGCGCAGGAAATCCGAAACCGCGATCAGCCCGCGGGTGAGCAGCGGCAGGCTTTGCCGGGATTGCTGGAAGACCTGCACGATCTGCGGCACGACGTAGACCAGCAAGCCGGTGACCACGCATATCGCCACGAAGGTGACCAGCGCGGGATACAGCAAGGCGAGGCTGGTCTTCTGGTGCAGCGCCTGACGCGCCTCCAGGTAGTCGGCAAGGTGCTGCAGCACGTTCGGCAACGCGCCCGATTCCTCGCCGCCGCGCACCAGCGCGCGGTAGTAGCCTGGAAAATTCCTGCCATAACTGCCCATGGCACCGGAGAGCGAGAGACCGGCGGTAACCTCGGCCTTGACGCCGCCCAGAACTTCCCGCGTCTTCGGCGCCGGGACCTCCTCGATCAGCGCCGCCAATGCATGCTCCAACGTGAGGCCCGATGCCAGCAGCGTGGCCAGTTGACGGGTGAGCAGGCTCAGTTCGGCCGCAGGGATGCCCCGTGACCAGAGCTGCGCCCCACCCTCCCGGTTGCGGATACGCTCGACGCGCTCCGGATACAAACCGCCGCTGCGCAGCTGGGCGCGAGCCTGACGCGGAGAATCCGCCTGGATCACGCCGGAGCTGCGGCGGCCGGCGGCGTCGAGGGCCCGGTAACGGAATGCCTCCATGACGTTACCGCTCGCCGGTGACGCGCAGGACTTCCTCCAGGCTCACCGTGCCGTCTGCGGCAAGCCGCATGCCGTCGTCGCGCAGCGAACCCATGCCGCGTGCACCGGCATGTTCGCGCAACGTCTGCTCATCCACCCGGTCATGAATGAGCTTGCGCAACTCGTCGTCTACCGTGAGCCATTCGTAGATGCCGGTGCGGCCCTTGTAGCCGGAGCGGCTGCACGCAGGGCAGCCCGCCGCTGCGTGGAAATTGCCCGGCGAGGAGCCCAGGCCGAGACTGCGCAACTGTGCGGCATCCGCGGCCAGTGGTGCCCGGCAGTCCAGGCAAAGCTTGCGCACCAGGCGCTGGGCGCCGATGCCGATCAGGCTGGATGCCAGAAGAAAGGGCTCCACGCCCATGTCGACCAGCCGGGTGACGGCGCTCACCGCGTCGTTCGTATGCAGCGTGGTGAGCACCAGGTGTCCGGTGAGGCTAGCCTGGATCGCGATCTGCGCGCTCTCCAGGTCGCGAATTTCCCCGATCATGATCACGTCCGGGTCCTGCCGCAGGATGGTGCGCAGGGCGCGCGCGAAACTCATGTCGATGCGGCTGTTGGTCTGCGTCTGGTTGATGCCGTCAAGGTCGTATTCGATCGGATCCTCGACGGTCATGATGTTGAGCGCCTTGGGATCCAGCCGCGACAGCGCGGCATACAGCGTGGTGGTCTTGCCCGAACCGGTGGGACCGGTCACCAGGATGATGCCGTGCGGCTCGTGAATCAGCCTGTCCACCCGGGCGAGGGTGGCCGGGTCCATGCCCAGCCGCGACAGGTCGAGCCGGCCGGCCTGCTTGTCGAGCAGGCGCAGCACGACACGTTCGCCATGGCCGGTCGGGATCGTCGACACGCGCACGTCGATCGGCTTGCCGGCGGCGCGCAGCGCGATACGGCCGTCCTGCGGCAGGCGTTTCTCCGCGATATCGAGCTGCGCCATGATCTTCACGCGCGACACGATGGCCGTGTGCAGCGCGCGCGCCGGCTCGACCAGGTCGCGCAAGGTGCCGTCGATGCGCAGCCGCACCACCGAGCGCGACTCGAACGGTTCGATATGGATGTCCGAAGCGCCCTCGCGCAACGCCTGGGTCAGCAAGGCGTTGATCAGGCGGATCAGCGGCGCATCGCTCTGGCTGTCCAGCAGGTCCTCGACGCG
>CALCWL010000255.1 GCA_937906285.1 uncultured Rhodanobacter sp.
GCCACAGCTGGTTCCGCGTGGTGATCCGCGAAGGCCGCAACCGCGAAGTGCGCCGGTTGTGGGATTCGCAGGGCTTCCTGGTCAGCCGGCTCAAGCGTATCCGCTACGGCCGCATCGAGCTGCCACGCAACCTGCGCCGCGGCGAATGCGAGGCACTCGACGCCGACAGCGTCAAGCAGCTGCGCCAGACCAGCGGACTCGGCCTCGCCCAGCCGGTACTGACGCTGAGCCCGATCCTGCACCAGCGCCGCGCCACGCGTGGCGTCACCGAATACCGTCCGGAGCGCGGCACCGGCAGCGCCTGGACCAGCGGCCAGGACGAAGCGCGCGAGTTGCGCGCCTACGACCGCATTCGCGAAGAACCCGTGCGTGGCCGCAAGTCCGCGCCGCGCAACGGTCGCGAGGTCAATGGCAACGTGGCGGCACCCGAACGCACGCCGGGGAACGCGAAGCGACGCGGCAAGGGCCGCCGTGTGGCACCGGGCCAGGAGCTGCCCTCGGTACGCACCTGGTTTGCCGGCGAATCCCGCGATGGCAGCCCTCGCCCCGGCGGTCGACGCGGCCTGGCTGGCGCCACCACCGGCAATCGCGGTGCGGCCGGCGGCCGGTCGCATGGCGGCCCCGCAGCCGGCAACCCGTACGGCGGCAACAACGGCAATCGCGCCCCCGCCAACCGTCCCGGCCACGTCGGCCGTGGCCAAGGCGGCAACCGTGCGCCGGGCAACCCGCGCCCCAAGGGCCATGGCGGCGGACGCCCGTCGGGCCGTGGCGGCAACCGTTCCGGCAATCGCTGAGGTAGCCGATGATCCGCATCTACCACAACAACCGCTGCTCCAAGTCGCGCGCCACGCTCACCTTGCTGGAAGAGCGCGGCGGCAAGATCGAGGTGATCAACTACCTCGACACGCCACCCACCGCGGCTGAACTGGCTGGTTTGCTGAAGCAGCTGGGCATGACCGCCCGGCAACTGCTGCGCACCGGCGAAGCGGAATACGCCGAGCTCGGCCTGGACTCGCCCTCGCTCGACGATACGTCGCTGATCGCCGCCATGGTGGCGCACCCGCGACTGATCGAACGGCCGATCGTGGTCGCCAACGGCAAGGCCGTGATCGGCCGCCCGCCCGAAGCGGTGCTGGCCATCTTGTAGGAGCGCACGCACCCTGTGCGCGATGCCTTTCCGCCAACGTAACGAAAAGCATCGCGCACAGGGTGCGCTCCTGCAAACGCTGGGGACTAGTCTGCGCTCAGCGTGAACGCGTCGGCATCCATCCAGGCCGGGAAGCGCTCGCGGTGGGCAAGCAGCGGGGCCGGGTCGAGAGTGACGGTGACCACCTGCTCCTGCGCGCCGAGTTCCACCAGCGCCTCGCCCACCGGATCGATCACCGCGCTGTCGCCGGCATAGGCGATCTCGTTGC
>CALCWL010000256.1 GCA_937906285.1 uncultured Rhodanobacter sp.
GCTGCGTGGCCTGGCCGACGACCTGCCGTTGATGGTCTGGCTGCAGCAGCACATATGGCCGGCCGAGGCCAGGGTGATCGGCCCGGAGTTCGTGCGCGATGGCGTGGAACTGGCGGTCGCCGAGATGCTGCGCGGCGGCACCACCTGCGCCAACGAGAACTATTTCTTCCCCGACGTGATCGGCGCCACCTATCGCAAGCTGGGCTTCCGCGCGGTGGTGGGCCTGCCGGTGATCGAGTTCCCCACCGCCTGGGCGACCAGCCAGGACGAGTATTTCGCGCGCGCCGGCGAAGTGCACGACAGCTTCCGCAGCGATCCGCTGGTCAGCACCGCGTTCGCGCCGCATGCGCCGTACACGGTCTCCGACGAAAGCTTCGAGCGGATCCGGCTGCAATCCGACCAGCTCGACATCCCGGTGCACCTGCACCTGCACGAGACCGCGCACGAGATCGAGGAAGAAAAGAAGAAGAGCGGGCTGCGTCCGTTCCAGCGCCTGCAGCGGCTGGGCCTGGTCAACGACCGCCTGATCGCGGTGCACATGACCCAGGTCACCGAAGGCGAGATCGCCGCCTGCGCCAGCGCGGGCGTGTCGGTGGTGCATTGCCCGGAATCCAACCTCAAGCTTGCCTCGGGCTTCTGCCCGGCCGAGCAGTTCCGGCGCGCGGGGGTGAACCTGGCGATCGGTACCGACGGTTGCGCCTCCAACAACGACCTGGACATGTTCGGCGAGATGCGCACCGCGGCCCAACTGGCCAAGGCCGTGGCCCAGGACGCCGCCGCGTTCGATGCCGCCTTCGCGCTGCGCGCGGCGACGCTCAATGGCGCGCGGGCGATCGGGCTCGAGGCGAGCATCGGCTCGATCGAACCCGGCAAGCAGGCCGACCTGGCCGCCGTGCGTCTGAGCGACCTGGAAACCCAGCCGCTGTTCCACGTCGCCTCGCAGCTGGTCTACGCCTGCAACCGCCAGCAGGTCACCGACGTGTGGATCGCCGGGCGCCGCAAGCTGGCGGCGCGCGAGCTGATCGGCATGGACACCGCCGCGATCCTCGCGCGCACGCGTGCCTGGCGTGAGCGGATCGTTGCGGCCTGAGCGCCGGCTCCCGGTTTCCCGGATCGCCATGGCCTCACCGATGTAAAGTTGGAATTTTCGATGAATCATTATCTGGTCTTGCTGATTCGCCGGCCGCAACTCGATCCCGCCGTGGTGCCGCTGCACCTGGCGTACCTGGAGCGCTTGCGCGGCGAGGGCAGGGTGCAGTTGTCCGGCGGCTTCAGCGACAAATCCGGTGGTGCCTACCTGCTGCACGCCGCCGATCTCGCCGAGGCGACGGCGTTGGTGCACCAGGATCCCGCGCATGTGAGTGGCGGTTGGGACATCACGGTGCACGAGTGGCTGGCGCATTGATCCTTGCGCTCATCCATGGCCGCACTTTTCGATAAATTCATGGATTCAACGTGGACCCGAACATGACTGCCGCCAACGTCAGCCCCGCCGAAATCGCCCGCTTCGACCTGTTGGCGGCCCGCTGGTGGGACCCTGACGGCGAATCGCGGCCGCTGCACGACCTCAATCCGGTGCGCACGGCCTACATCGCAGCGCGCGCTGATCTGCGCGGCGCGCGCGTGGCCGATGTCGGTTGCGGCGGCGGCCTGCTCAGCGAATCGCTGGCCCGCGCCGGGGCGCGTGTCACCGGCATCGACCTGGGCGAGAAGGTGATCGACATCGCGCGACTGCACCTGCACGAGTCGAGCCTGCAGGTCGATTACCGGGTACAGTCCTCCGCCGAGCTGGCGACTGCCGAGCCGGCGGCATTCGACGTGGTGTGCTGCATGGAACTGATCGAGCACGTGCCCGATCCGGCGGCGTTGGTCACCGACCTGGCCGCGATGCTCAGGCCCGGCGGGCGGCTGTTCATGTCCACCATCAACCGCACGCCGGCAGCCTTCGGTGCGGCGATCCTGGGTGCCGAGTACCTGCTGCGCATGCTTCCGCGCGGGACGCATCACTACGCGCAGTTCCTCAAGCCTTCCGAGCTGTCGCGGCTGCTGCGCGGTGCCGGCCTGGAGCTGGAGGACGTCAGCGGACTGGCCTACAACCCGTTCCGCCGCGAGGCGCGCCTGAGCACGCTCACGGCGGTCAATTACGTGCTTTGCGCATACAAGCCGGCATGAGCAAGCTGCTGCCTTCATCCGTTTCCGGCGTCCTGTTCGATCTCGATGGCACCTTGCTGGACAGCGCGCCCGATCTGTATGCCGCGTTGCAGGAGCAGTGCGCCGAGGAAGGCGTGGCATCGCCCGCCTACGCGCCGGTGCGCGAGGTGGTCTCGCGCGGCGCCCGTGCGGTGTTGCGCTGCGCCTTCGCCTCGCGCGGCGAGGCGGCCATCGAGGCGCTGGTGCCCCGTTACCTGCAACTGTACGAGCAGCTGATGGCCCGCGACACGCGTGCCTTCGACGGGGTCGACGATCTGCTGACGCGGCTGGAAGCGCGAGGCTTGCGCTGGGGCATCGTCACCAACAAGGCGGCGTTCCTGACCGACGAACTGTTGCGCCGGATCGGCTGGTCGACGCGCGCCGCCGC
>CALCWL010000257.1 GCA_937906285.1 uncultured Rhodanobacter sp.
TGCGGCAGACCAGGTCCAGCTTGGCGGCCTGGGCGTCGTCGAGGTTGTCGGCCTTGGTCCAGTAGCCGCAGGAATACACCAGGCGCTTGCCCAGCATGGCTTGGAACAGGTCGTTGCCGAGGTCGTAGTGCGCCTTGCCGATCTCGAACGCGCGGTCGCCGCGTTGCAGGTTGATGAAGCGCGCCTTGAGATGGGCGAGCACGGTGTCGAGGGTTTTCAGGCCCTGGTCGATGCCTGCGGTGAGCAGGCGCGTGCACATGCCCGGCAGATCCTCCGCGTCCCACCAGCCATCCATGTAAGCCTCGCCCAGGCCCAGCGAACCGTGGGCGAAGACGCGCGCGTAGAGGCGTTCATCGTGTACCTGCAGGTCGGTAGCCTCGAGGCCGTTGATGTGGATGCCGGCCTGGGCAAGCAGTTCGCCGGCGCGGTTCTTGAGGTCGTCCTGGCTCATGCGCTTTCCTCGTTGCGTTGTCCCGGCGGTGGAGTTCAGTGCGTGCCGAGCACCGCGAAGCTTGCCGGAATGCGTGCATACGTGATGTCGACATTCGCCTCGTGCACCCGCTGCAGCAACGCTTCGGCCTGCTCGTCCCGCAGCAGGAACTCGATGCGGATCGGCAGGTCGTCCGCCAGCTCGAAGAACTGTTCCTCATGCAGCACGCCGTGCCGGCCGTAGCCGGCGATCGCCCGGAAGACCGAGCCGCCGCCGATGCCCAGTCGCCGCGCCTGCGCCAGCATCCACTCGGACAACAGCACGCCATCGTGGCGGGCGCGCGAATGGCAGTAGAGGTTCAGTTGCACGCCGTGTTGCAGGTTTTCGTTGTCCATGCCGCCTCCCGTTCAATGGCGCAGCACGCTGCGCGTGATGGCAAGGCCGAGCACGGTCATGCCCAGCGAGCCGGCGAGGTGGGCCAGCACGTGGCCGCTGAACCACAGGTATTGCTGGCGCAGCAGCAGGGTTGCCGCTTCGCCGGAAAAGGTGGAGAAGGTGGTGAGCCCGCCGAGGAAGCCGGTCATCACGAACAGTTGCAGCTCCGGCGACACCGCCTGGAAGTTGCGGAACAGGCCGATCGCCAGGCCCATCAGCAGGCCGCCGGCGAGGTTCGCCGCCAGGGTGCCCAGCGGCAGGGTGGGGAAGACGGGGTTGAGCAACACGCCCAGTCCCCAGCGCAACCAGCAGCCCAGTGCGCCGCCGATGCCGATGGCCACAAACCCGTTCAAACCCATGCGCGCCTCCTGACAGTGAGTTGTCCGGTTGCCGCGGCGGCAGGCACGCCTGCGCCGCCGGAAGCCGGTGGTGCAGGCATCATCGACTTCAACGCGGGATCGCCCGAAGTGGTTTGTCCCGGACGCGTCGCGTTGCCGGAACGGGAGGCATGCCATCTCCCGGGCCGTCATCGTAGTGGAAGGTGACGCCCCGCCGTCAAGCACGGCCCTATACTGCCGGGCCCGCTGATGCCGTGGCCGCCATGAACCCCACCCCGCGCACCGTGCGGCGCAGCCTGCCATGGCTGCTTGCCGCGCTGTCGATGATCGGTCCGTTCTCGATCGACGCGGTATTCCCCGCATTCCCCGCGATCGGCTCGCGCTTCGCGGCGGATGACGCGGCGCTGCAGCAGCTGATCAGCGTGTACCTGGTCACCTATGCGGTGATGAGCCTGTTCCACGGCGCCGTGTCCGACGCGCTCGGGCGCAAGCCGGTGATGATCGCCGGCATGCTGCTGTATGCGCTGGCCTCGGTGGGCGCGGCGCTGTCCACCTCCTTCGCCATGCTGCTCGCCTGCCGAGGCCTGCAGGGCATGTGCGCCGGCGCGGGGCTGGTGGTGGGCAGGGCACTGATCCGCGACAGCCTGGAGGGCACCGCCGCGCAGCGGCTGATGTCGCAGGTGATGATGATTTTCGGCGTGGCGCCGGTGATCGCGCCGATGGTCGGCGCACTGCTGTTGCCGCTGGGCGGCTGGCACGGCATCTTCTGGCTGCTGAGCGGTTTCAGCATCGCGCTGGCACTGGCCCTGGGCGGGCTGCTGGAGGAGACGCACCCGCCGTCGCGGCGCACCGCATTCGCGCTGCGCCCGTTGCTGGCCGGCTACGTGTCTTTCGGTCGCGATGCGTTGTTCTGGCCCCTGCTGACGGCCAGTACGGTGAACTTCGCGGGCCTGTTCTTGTACATCGCCTCGGCGCCGCGCATCGTGCGCGAGCTGCTGCAGCTGTCGGCGCAGGGGTTTCCCTGGCTGTTCGTGCCGGTGGTAGCAGGCATGGTCACCGGCGCCTGGTGCTCCGGCCGACTGGCCGAACGCGCCAGCGTGCGTGTCACGGTGAACCTGGGCTACGTCTCGATGGGCCTGGCTTGCGCCTTGCACCTGGCACTGGCGATCGCGCTGTTGCAACCGCGGCTGCCCTGGTCGATGCTGCCGCTGATCCTGCACGGCATCGGCGTGCAACTGGCATTCCCCACGCTGACCTTGCTGCTGCTGGACCGCTTTCCGCAACGGCGCGGCGGGATTTCTTCGGTGCAGGCGTTCGCCAGCCTGTTGCTGTGCAGTGTGGTGGCCGGGCTCTTTTCGCCGCTGCTGTCCACCAGCATGCTCGGCCTGGCGCTGGGTGCCTCGGCGCTCACCGCGGCGGGCGCGCTGGCCTGGTGGCGCTACGGCACGCTGGCTCGGCACATGTCGGAGCGGGATCTGCCTGCGGCCGATCCAGGCGCGCCGATCCAGGCGGAAATTGCCGAGCCGCGCTGACGGATCGGGGCGCTACGCCAGCCGTGCCGTCCCGTCGTCCACCGACATCAGCACCGTCGCGGTGGCCAGCGCGCGGACCAGGCTGGGCGAGCGGTAGCCCGGATCGGCCAGCCAGCGGCGCCACACCGACTCGTCCACTTTTTCATTGACGCCGCTGCCCAAGGTGCGGTCGAACGGCGGCTTGAACTCCTTGTAGATTCCGTCCATGAACTCCTTGTAGGAATCGCGCGGCACGCCCATCGCCGCGTCGCCGGCGGGGACCAGCAGCTCGCTGCAGGCGAGGCCGGCCTTGATCGCCTTGGCCTGCAGCCAGGCCAGGCTGAGATCCGGCAGCGGGTCGGGCTTGCGGCCGGCGCCGTCGCGGTGATTGCCGCCGCCCACGTCCGAGTGCGAGCCGATGAACCAGCGTTGCTCCACGTCGACCTGTTCGCGCTTCTTCGAGGTCAGCGATTCGCCGGGCTTGACGGTGTACGGGTTGCGCGTCCACACCGCGGGCTGGAAATCACCGCGATGCTCGTCCAGCGCCAGCGCCTGGTAGGCGTGCTTGACGATCTTGCTCAACTCGGTGTCGTGGAAGCGGTAGCGCGAACGGGCGAACGGAAACCACGAGGCGGTGTCGGGGATGCCCAACGAACCCACGGTGTCCCACACGCCGATGAAATGGATGTCGACCTCGATCGAGTGCCGCTTGCGAAACGCCTGCGCGGGCGGGTCGTCGGGCCTGGTCTCCGCGTCGCGGTAGAAATCATAGGCATGGCTCGCGTCGGCGCGGGACAGTCTGCCGCCGCCACCGCGCTTGAGCAGGCCGCATTTGCGGATCAGTCCGCCCAGGCTGCGCGCGGTATAGGCGCCGCGGCTGAAGCCGAACAGGTAGATCTCGTCGCCTGTCTGCCACGTGTCGCACAGCCAGCGGTAGCCGTCCAGCACGTTGCCCGAGAGGCCGTAGCCGAACGCGCCGCCGAGCAGGTGGGTGATCCCGCGTTTCACCCCCACGCCGGGGACGTAATTGACCAGTTGCACGTTGCCCAGCGCGTCGCGCGGCGCAATCAGCCGGCGCAGATGCTCCACGTTGGTATTCGATTCCGGCTTGTTCCAGGTGCCGTCGAACAGCAGCACCAGTCGGCGCGTGGTCATGCATTCCTCCGTCGCGACGGGCGCAGCCCGCGACAGCTTCGGGTCGATCGGCGCAGACTGTAGCAGGCGCCATGCGCCGGTGTGGCCGGGGGCGTATGCTGCAAGGTCAACTCCGCAGGAAGAGCAGACGCGCGGCGATGCAGCGACAAGCCCAGCTCGACATGGCGCAGGCGTTCCGGCGCATGCATGACCGCAGCCGCGTGCTGCTGCTGCCCAATGCCTGGGATGCACTCGGCGCGCGGCTGTTCGCGCGCCGGGGCTTCGCCGCGGTGGCCACCACCAGCGCCGGCGTGGCGTGGTCGCTGGGCTATGCCGACGGCGAGCAGGCGCCGCTGGACGAGGTGCTGGCAGCGATCGCCCGCATCGTGCGCGCGGCGGCGGTGCCAGTGACGGCGGATATCGAGACCGGCTACGGCGAGACGCCGGAGGAGGTGGCCGCGACGGTCCAGGCGGTGATCGCCGTCGGCGCCGTGGGCATCAACATCGAGGACGGCATGCCCGGCCACGGCCCGCTGCGCGAGGCATCGGAAGCGGCATCGCGCGTGCGCGCAGCGCGTACGGCGGCCGATGCCGCCGGCGTGCCGATCGTGATCAACGCGCGTATCGATCACTGGATGCAGCATGACGGTGCCGAGCCCGCCGTGCGCCTGGCCGATGCCATCGAGCGCGGCCGCGCCTACCTCGCCGCGGGCGCCGATTGCCTCTATCCGATCGGGCTGGCCGATCCGGCCACACTGGCCGCGCTGGTGCGTGCGCTCGACGCGCCGGTGAACGTGGCGGCGGGCGCCGGCATGCCCGGCCTGGCCGAGCTGGCGCGGCTCGGCGTCGCCCGGGTCAGCACGGCCACGCGGCTGGCCACGCTGGCGCTGGGGGCGGTCGACCGCGCGCTGACGGGCGTGCGGGCAAGCGGAAATTTCGATGGACTGGTTGCCGACTTCGGCTATGCCGACGCGCAGCAACTGTTCGAGTCCGGTTCGAACTGACGAGAGGTGGAAGGAATGAGTGAACGCATCGATTACAGAACCGCCTCGCCGGCTGCCTTCAAGGCCATGCTGGCGATGGAAACGCAGGTTCGCCACAGCGGCCTGGAGCATTCGCTGATCGAGCTGGTGAAGATGCGCGTGTCGCAGATC
>CALCWL010000258.1 GCA_937906285.1 uncultured Rhodanobacter sp.
TGGCTCGCGTTCTCGGCGTTCTGCTTCACGGTGGAGGTCATCTCCTCCATCGAGGAGGCGGTTTCCTCCAGGCTGGAGGCCTGCTCCTGGGTGCGCTGGCTGAGGTCGTCGTTGCCGCGCGCGATCTGCTGCGCGGCGGTGCTCACCGCATCCGAGCCCATCCGCACCTCACCGACGATCTCGCTCAGGCGCTGGTCCATGTTGCGGAAGGCGAGCAGCAGGCGGCCGAACTCGTCCTTGCGGTTCACGCGGATGTCATGGCCAAGCTTGCCCTCGCCGATGTCGTCGGCGATCTTGACCGCATGCCGCAGCGCACCGGTGATCGAGCGGATCAGCCGCGCCGCCACGAACAGCGCCAGCAGCAGGCCGGCGACCAGCGCCGACAGGGTGGTGGCCTGCACGAAGCCGTAACGCTTGAGCTGCGTCTGGTAGATGTCGCGTACCTCGTCGCCCTGCGCGGTGACCAGCTTGTCCAGCGTGTCCTGGCGCATCATCAGCAACGGGCGCAGCTGCATGTCCATCATGTCGGCGGTGCCGGTATCGGCGGCGTTGAGCCCGTCGTAGATCTCCTTCAGCGCGTCGTCGTAATCCGACGTGGTGTCGTTGTAGTCCTTGTATTTCTTGAGGATCTCCGGACTCAGGCGGATCGCAGCCAGCTTCTTGTTGATCGCCGCGATGTCCTTCTGGATCTGCTCCGACTCGGCAACTTTCTGCTTCACCTGGTCGGGCTTGTCGATCGCGCCGGCAGCTTCGCCCAGCACGATGAAGTTCATCAGCGATTTGGCGCGCAGCTGGCCCATCAGGCTGGCGGGCACCATCGCCTCCTCGTAACTCGTGCGCATGCCCTCGTTCTGCCAGGACATCACGCCCAGCCCGATCGCCGCACCGGCCACCAGCATCGCGCCGAGCAGCGCGAACACGCCGACAAGGCGCGCCTTGACGGTGAGGGTGGGCACCTTGGCAAATCGTGCCAGCACTTTCTTGATCTTCATGAGCATTCCCCGATTCAGGCGGCAACTTCGACTTCGCGGACATGCGGCAGCGCCGCGTCCAGGGTTTCCACGTCTTCCGGACGCATCAGCTTGTCCACGTCCAGCAGCATCACCATGCGTTCGACATGGGTAGCCAGACCTTTCAGGTAACGGGTGTCCACCACGGCGCCCATGTCGGGCACCGGCTTGATCGCGGCCGGGTCGATGTCGACCACGTCGGAGACGGCATCGACCACGATGCCGAACAACCGCTCGGCGACCGCCACGATGATCACCACCGTGCTGTCGCCATAGCTCTCGCGCTCCAGGCCGAAGCGCAGGCGCAGATCCATGATCGGCACGATCGCGCCGCGCAGGTTGAGCACGCCGAGCAGGTAGTCGGGCGTTTGCGGGATGCGCGTCACGCGCGACCAGCCGCGAATTTCGCGCACCGACAGGATGTCGACGCCGTATTCCTCGCCCGCCAGGTTGAACGTCAGCTGCTGCACCGTCGGTGCCGCGCCATCGGTGTTCTCGTGCATGAGCCTGCTACCTCGTGATCGGCGATTGCGGTCGCCTTGCCGCCATCACCTGTGTCGGCACGGCGACAGGAAACTTGAGCGGAAAGCGAACGCGGCAGCGGTTGCCGCGCCATGCGGAAGCCACGCGCGGCCCCGCCATCGGCCAGCCCGCAGGCAGGCGAGCGCCCGGTGGAGGGCCGCGAAGCGGAGAATCAGAACTCCGTCCAGGCGCCGGCGGCCGCCGCGCGCCGCGGCGCCGGTTCGGCAGCATGCGCCACCGCCTTGCGCGGCAACGCCACCACGCGCGCCGACTCCGGCGCCGCCGTGGGCGCCTGCGCATCGGACGGCGCGCCACCGAGCTGGAAGAACTTCATCTGCCGCTGCAGTTCCAGCGCCTGCTCCTGCATCGCCCGCGCGGCGGCGGCGGCCTCCTCGACCAGCGCCGCGTTCTGCTGGGTGACTTCGTCCATCTGCATCACGGCGCGGTTGACCTGGTCGATGCCGGCGGACTGCTCGTGGCTGGCCGCTGCGATCTCGGCGACGATGTCGGTGACTTTCTTCACGCTCTCCACGATGCCGGTCAGCGCCGCGCCCGACTGGTCGACCAGCGCACTGCCGGCCTGCACCCGCTGCACGCTTTCGTTGATCAGCCCCTTGATCTCCTTCGCTGCCGCCGCGCTGCGCTGGGACAGACTGCGCACCTCGCTGGCCACCACCGCAAAGCCGCGGCCCTGCTCGCCGGCACGCGCCGCTTCCACCGCGGCGTTGAGCGACAGCAGGTTGGTCTGGAACGCGATCTCGTCGATCAGTCCCACGATGTCGGCGATCTTGCGGCTGGAGGCGTTGATCTCG
>CALCWL010000259.1 GCA_937906285.1 uncultured Rhodanobacter sp.
TACGTGCTGGTCTACAACCTGCCCGATCTCGGCAAGACCCCGCAGGCCGCTCTCGGCGGTGCCTCTGCCCAGGCCGGCGCCAGCCAGCTCGCCGTGCTCTACAACGGCGTACTCAACAGCGGCCTGAAACAGCTCAGCAGCAATGGCCTGAACGTGATTCCGGCCAACACCTATGCCTTGCTCAACGAAGTGATCGCCAACCCGGGCGCCTACGGCTTCAGCAATGTCACCGCACCGGCCTGCGGCGTCGGTTCCAGCTCGGTGCAGTGCGGCCCGCAGGGCTCGGGCCTGCCGTACAGCTATGCGGCCGGCACCGATCAGACCTACCTGTTCGCCGACGGCGTGCACCCGACCGCCGCCGCGCACGCCATGCTCGGCCAGTACGTGCTGTCGGTGATCCACGCGCCGGAGCAGATCTCGCTGCTCGGCGAAGCGCCGCTGGCGGCCAGCGCCGTGCAGAACCGCGTGATGCGCGACCAGATGCTGACCACCGGCAAGGACGGCGACGTGCGCACCTTCGTCAACATCGACTACGCCCGGCAACGCTTCGACGCCAGCAACAACTCGCCGCGCACCAACAGCGACAACCTCAACTTCACCCTGGGCGCGAACTATTTCGCCGGCGAGCATGTCACCGCCGGCGTGGCGCTGGGCGTGGGCCAGCACGCTGCCGACTTCTCCGGCGGCGGTGGCTACAAGCTGCAGGACATCAGCGGCCTGGGCTACGTCGGCTACCACAACGGCGGCGGCTACGTGGGCGGCTATGTCAACTTCGGCCAGTCCAACTTCAAGGACATTGAGCGCCGCATGAACATCGGCGCGATGCAGCGCACCGAAACCGGCAAGACCGACGGCTCGCACCTGGGCGGCGGCGTCACCGGCGGCTGGTGGTTCGAGCTGGGCAAGGACTTGCAGACCGGTCCATTCGCCACCGTCGATTGGCAGACGGTGAAGATCAGCGGCTACAGCGAAAGCGGCAACGACAGCAGTGCGATGTGGTTCGGCCGCCAGCAGCGTGATTCGCTGCTTTCCACCGTGGGTTGGCGTCTGCGCGGCCAGTGGCAGGTCAACAACCTGGTGATGTCGCCGTACGCCGAACTGGGCTGGAACCACGACAGCAAGGCCGATGCACGGGAAGTCCGCGCCGGCCTTAACAGCATGAACGGCAGCTTCGCCCTGACCGGCTTCAGTCCGGACCAGAGCTGGGGCGCCGCCACTCTGGGCCTGTCCGCCCGGCTCACGCCCAGCGTGCAGAGCTGGATCGGCTACAGCGGCCGCTTCGGCGACAACAGCCAGAAGTACAACAGCGTCAACATGGGCGTGCGGATCGATCTCTGATCCGCTGCGGCCAGGCCGCGACCCGGCCCGCCGGGTCGCTCCATGAAAAAAGCCGCCCGCTGATGCGGGCGGCTTTTTTTGCGGGCTTCCTGCGCGAAGCGGGAGCGCCTGCGGCTTACTTGTTCTTGCCGTTGGTGGCGAGGCCGAGGATGGACAGCGCCTCCTGCTTGAGCTTCTCCGCCTCGGCCGGATCCAGCGGCTGCACGTCGTTGCCGACCTGGTGCTGCTTCAGCACCAGCGTGCCGTCATCGCTCCAGCCGGCGCGGTCGATCGAGGTGGGCTTGCCGTCGCGGCTGGCCATGTGCTGCTGCACGATCGCCCACGGCTTGCCGTCCTTGTAGGCATAGTCGGTGCTGGTGAAGCCGTCCTTGGTGTACTCGACCAGTTCGCGGATGAACTGGATCTGGCCGTCCTGGCGGAACAGCTGCCAGCCGCGCGAGGCGTCCTTCTCCAGCTTGGTGCCGTGGTTGACCTTCATCGCACCGAGCTGCTTCTGCACGTCGTCGAATGCGGCCAGCAATTTTTCCCCGGGGGTCTGCTCGGCGACCAGCTGGATCGACACGGCGTCGTTGTTGCTGCCCTTGGCCAGCACCGGCGCCTGGATCGGCATCACGTACTGGCGCTCGCCGTCGGTCAGGATCGCCTGCACCACGTACAGGTCGTTCGGCTTGACGTCGGCCGGGTTGAAGGTGAGCTTGAACGGCTGCGGAAAACTGCCGGCCGGCGCGGTCTTGGTGGCCAGCGGCGCGGAGCCGACGGCGCTGGAGGAGACGTCGACCAGGTTCAACACCAGGGTCGCCTTGTCCGAAGGTTGCGCCGTGCCTTCGCGCAGGGAGATCGTGCCGCTGACTTCGCTGGGAATCGACACCTTGGCCGCGCTTTCGGCCTTGGCAGGACCGCCATTGGCGGCCTGATCCGACGACGAACCCTGGCAGCCGGCCAGGACCAGCGCAGCAACCGATACCAGCGACAAAACCGTCTTGCGCATGCCTGAAACCTCTTTTGCGTGAAATCTGCACGTGGTCGCGCGGGCCTGGTGGCGCCACGACTCTACGCGGGGGAGCCTGCAAGCATATCGCAAAAAAGCCGGTGCGGAAAAGTCAATCCCCGCCGGTCCGCCGTGCGCAGGCGTACGCTGCGTGCCGGCGCCGCGGTGTCTCAGCGCCGATGCAAGGCGCGATGGGCGATGTCGCGGCGGTGGAACGCACCTTCCCAGCGCAGCTTGCCGACCGCCGCGTAGACGCGTTCGCGCGCGGCGGCAAGATCGCTGCCCAGCGCGCACACGCAGAGCACGCGCCCGCCCGAGGTCACCACGCGGCCCTGCGCATCGCGGGCGGTACCGCCGTGGAACACCTTCACGTCGCCTTCGCCGACATCGTCCAGGCCCGCGATGACATCGCCCGTGCGCACGCGCCCTGGGTAGCCGGCGGCGGCCATCACCACGCCGATGGAAGGGCGGCTGTCCCAGCGCACGCGGGTCTGCGCCAGATGGCCGTCCAGCGCGGCGTCGATCAGCTCGACCAGATCGGACTTCAGCCGCAACAAGATCGGTTGGGTTTCCGGGTCGCCGAAGCGCACGTTGAACTCGATCACCTTCGGCGCGCCGGCCTTGTCGATCATCAGGCCCGCGTAGAGGAAGCCGATGAACGGCGCGCCCTCGGCCGCCATGCCGCGCAGGGTCGGCTCGATCACTTCCCTCAGGATGCGCTGCTCGACTTCCGGGGTGACCACCGGCGCGGGCGAATACGCGCCCATGCCGCCGGTGTTGGGGCCGAGGTCGCCCTCGTCGCGGCGCTTGTGGTCCTGGCTGGAGGCCATCGGCAGCGCGTGGCTGCCGTCGCTCATCACGATGTAGCTGGCCTCCTCGCCGTCGAGGAACTCCTCGATCACCACCCGCGCCGACGCGTCGCCGAAGGCATGCGCGCCGAGCATGTCGTGCAGGGCCAGCTCCGCGTCGGCCAGGGTCAGCGCCACCACCACGCCCTTGCCGGCGGCCAGGCCGTCGGCCTTGATCACGATCGGCGCGCCCTGCCGGCGCACGTAGGCCAGCGCGGGATCGAGTTCGGTGAACACCGCATAGTGCGCGGTGGGAATGTTGTGCCGCTGCAGGAAATCCTTGGCGAACGCCTTGGAGCCTTCCAGCTGCGCGGCAATCGCGCGCGGGCCGAAGATGCGCAGGCCGGCGGCGCGAAACTTGTCGACCACGCCGGCCACGAGCGGTACTTCGGGGCCGACCACGGTCAGCCCGACCTTCTCGCGCTTCGCCAATTGCAGCAGGCCATCGAGGTCGTTCATCGCGATATCGGCGTTGCGTACGCCCGGCTCGCGCGCCGTGCCGGCGTTGCCGGGCGCCACGATCACCTCGTCGACCTGCACGGACTGCCCGAGCTTCCACGCCAGCGCGTGTTCGCGTCCGCCGCTGCCGATGACCAGAACCTTCATTGCCGCACTCCCGCTCGCCACCCGGCGCAGTCGCCCATTGTAGCGGCAGCGATCCGCCGCCCGGGCGTCAGGCCGGCGGTTGCAGCAGCGCCAGCAGCGCCGCGCGCGGCAGCTTGCCGGTTTCGTTGCGCGGCAAGGCGGCCACCCGCTTCAGCGGGCGCGGCAGGAACAACGGATCGATCGCGCGACGCAGCGCGTCGAGGATGGCGTGTTCGTCCAGCTCCGGCGCCACCACCAGCGCGGCGATGCGGTGCACGCCGAGCGCGTCGCCGTCGTCGTGCTGAAACACCACGCCATCGCGCACACCGGGAATCGCCAGCAGGCGGCGGGTGAGATCGGCCAGCGAGGCGCGCTTGCCGGCAATTTCCAGCATGTCGGCATGCCGTCCGCACAGGCGGAAACGACGACCGTCGCGCGACAGGCTGACAAGGTCGGCCAGGCTGACCGGCGCGCCGAGCTGCGGCGCCGCGACCACGGTGCCATCGGGCTGCGGGTGCAGGGTCACGTCGTCGTACAGCCGCCAATCCTCGTCCATCGCAGGGCGGCGACTGGCGAACACGCAGGTTTCGGTGGAGCCGAACACTTCCAGCAGCGGCGCCCCGAAGCACTGCTCGGCGGCGCGCGCCAGCTCGATCGACAACGGTGCGGTGGCCGACACCATCGCCGCGACCACCGGCAGCTCGATACCCGAATCGATCAGCGCACGCAGATGCACCGGCGTGGTCACCAGCACCCGCGGCGTCGGTACCGCAGCCAGCGCCACGGCCACGTCGGCGGGAAAGAACGGGCGCCCGGTATGCACGC
Source organism: uncultured Rhodanobacter sp. (assembly GCA_937906285.1). Classification (GTDB taxonomy): domain Bacteria; phylum Pseudomonadota; class Gammaproteobacteria; order Xanthomonadales; family Rhodanobacteraceae; genus Rhodanobacter. Next base: position 4,585 of record CALCWL010000259.1, read on the forward strand.
CCACGTTGCCCAGCAGCGGCAACAGCACCGACATCTCCATGCCATACATGTGCTGCGGCGGCACCGTGGCGACCAGCTCGAAACGCTCGCCGACGATGGCATGCAGCCGCGCCAGGTTGCCCGCGTTGCTGGCGTGGAAACTGCCCCAGCTCTTCAAGTTGGGCGTCGGCGTGCCGGTGGAACCGGAGGTGTAACCGATCGCCACCACCTGGTCGGCCGGCAACGTCGGCCAGGGCGCGTCGACGCGCGCCGGCCGATGCACGTCGCACGGCGGCAGTTGCTGATAACCGGGCGGCGCCGGGTCGAGCGGCTGATCGCCCAGCGCATGACAACCGGGGTGAGCCTTCATGACCTCGTCCACCGCCTGCGGCGCACGCGAGGACGGCAGCAGGTTGGTCTGCCCGCGCAACGCCACCGCGCAGAACGCAACCAGGAAGGCGTAGCGGTCTTCGCACAGGTTCACCACCGCCGACGCGTGCGGCAGCGACGCCGCCACCGCCCGGACCTCGGCGAGGAAATGCGCGGCACTGATCCCCTCGCCCTGCCGCCAGGCCACCACCCGCGCCGGATCCGCAGCCGCCAGCAAGGGCAGCAGTGCCGGAAGCTCGCGCTGACGCGGGTCGTGGACGGTAACCAAGCGGCTGTCTCCGTGGATTCTCAAATGACGTGCGGCAGCATCGCGCCGCCATGCGGACCGTGGCGTGAACGCAACGGCGAGGCCCTGCAACCCTGCATCAGCGTGCGCTCCCCCGCACGTTCAGGCGCGGATGATAGCGCCGGACAGGGCGTCGCGAATCACCGTGGGGCCGGATTGGCCACCCAGCGGGGCGTCCAGCAGCCCGTCCAGGGCATCACCGAAATACTCCGCCACGGTCTGCGCCGCACGGGCCGGCGGCTGCCCGTGCGGGTTGGCGCTGGTCGACACCAGCGCCCCGCCGAAGGCACGACACAGCGCCGCCGCCGGTTCGTGCGCGGTGACCCGCAGCGCGATGCCGGCATGCGCACCGGCCACCCAGTCGGGCACCAGCGCGGAACGCGGGAAGATCCACGTATGCGGCCCCGGCCAGCTGGCGCGCACCTGCCGCAGCACCGCATCGGGCACGGCCGCAAGATCGATGCAGGGTTCGACCTGGCTGAAATCCGCCGCGATCAGCAACACGCCCTGCGTCGACGGGCGCTGCTTCAGCGCGAACAGCCGCTCGAAGGCCCCGCGGTCGAACGGATCGCAGCCGAGGCCGAACACCGCCTCGGTCGGATAGGCCAGCACGCCGCCGCCGTGCAGCAGGGCAGCTGCGCCGTCGACTTCGTCCAGCGTGAAACGCCGCAGCATCAGACGCCGGCTTTGCCGGCAGGCGATTTCTTCGCCGCGATTTTCTTCGGGGCAGTTTTCTTCGCCGCGGCTTTCTTCGCGGCAGTCTTTTTCGCCGGTGCCTTTTTCGTCGCCGCCTTTTTCGCTGAGGTCTTCTTCGCCGGCGCGGCCTTCTTCGCGGCGGTTTTCCCGGTCGCCGTCTTCTTGCCGAAGCGCCCCTTCTTCGCCGGCGCGGCAGCCAGCAGTTCGAGGCACTGTGCCTCGGTCAGCAGCTTGGGTTCCTGCTCCTTCGGGATGCGCGCGTTCTTCTCGCCATCGGTGATGTAGGCGCCGTAGCGGCCGTTGAGCACCTGCACGCCGTTGCCGAAATCGAGGATCACCCGGTTGGCCAGCATCTCCAGCTTGTCGGCCACCAGTTGCAGGGCGCGCGGCAGTTCAATCGTGTACGGATCGTCCTCGGGCTTGAGCGAGGCGTAGGTGCTGCCCTGCTTCACGAACGGACCGAAGCGGCCGATGCCGACGCTGACCTCGTCGCCGTTGTCCGCCTGGCCCAGTTTGCGCGGCAGCTTGAACAGCTCCAGCGCCTCGGCCAGGCTGATGGTGTGCATGCTCTGGCCCGGGCGCAGCGAGGCGAACTGCAGTTTCTCGTCGCTGTCCTTGTCGCCGATCGCCGCGTACGGCCCGAAGCGGCCCAGCCGCACGAACACGGGCTTGCCGGTCTTCGGATCGCTACCCAGTTCGCGCGCGCCGGTGGCCTCGCTGCGGTCGACCGACTCGGCCTTCTCGTCCACCTGCTGCTTGAACGGCTGCCAGAAGCGCTGCATCAGCGGCACCCAGGCTTCCTCACCACGGCTGACCGCATCGAGCTCGTCCTCCAGCTTGGCGGTGAAGTCGTAGTCGACGTACTGGGTGAAGTGCTGGGTGAGGAACTTGCTCACCGCGCGACCCACGTCGCTGGGCTTGAAGCGGCGGCTGTCGAGATAGACGTATTCGCGGTTCTGCAACACCTGGATGATGCTGGCGTAGGTCGACGGGCGGCCGATGCCGTGCTCTTCCAGCGCCTTCACCAGGCTCGCTTCGGAGTAGCGCGGCGGCGGCTCGGTGAAGTGCTGGTCGGCGACGATCTCGTGCAGCGGCACCGCCTCGCCTTTGGTCAGCCGCGGCAGGCGGCGGCCTTCGTCGTCGTCCTCGACGGTCTTCTGGTCGCGGCCTTCCTCGTACACGGCGAGGAAGCCGGGATCGACCACGGTGGTGCCGCTGGCGCGGAACGAGGCGTCGCC
>CALCWL010000260.1 GCA_937906285.1 uncultured Rhodanobacter sp.
TTCTCGCTGTTCGACCAGAAGGCCTCGACCTGGGTGCTGCAGGGCAACGAGATGAGCATGCCCTCATGGTTCCACTCCGCCCAGATGCAGGCGCTGAACCCGCTGCTGGTGATGCTGCTGATCCCATTCAACAACCTGGTGCTGTATCCGCTGTTGCGCCGGATCGGCTACCAGCCTACTGCGCTGCGCCGGATGACCGCCGGCATCGCCTTCAGCGGTCTGGCGTGGATCGTGGTCGGCGGCTTGCAAGTGGTGATCGACGGCGGCGATCCGCTGTCGATCGTGTGGCAGGTCTTGCCGTACGCGCTGCTCACCTTCGGCGAAGTGCTGGTCTCCGCCACCGGGCTGGAGTTCGCCTACAGCCAGGCGCCGGCCTCGATGAAGGGCGTGGTGATGAGCTTCTGGAACCTCACCACCACGGTCGGCAACCTGTGGGTGCTGCTGGCCAACGCGGCGGTGCGCAACGGCAGCGTGACCGGCGCGATCGCCCACAGCGGGCTCAGTGTCACCGCGTTCCAGATGTTCTTCTTCGCGGCGTTTGCCTTGCTCGCGGCACTGGCGTTCGGACTGTATGCCAGGCGTTATCGCGAAGTGGATCATTACCGCCCGGCGTAAGGCGGGCACTGCTCGCCGGCTCCGGGAGCGTGGAGAAGAAGATGGCGGGCAACGCCCGTCCTACAGGGCGTCGACGCGCGATTGCAGCGCCATCGCCGCGGCCGGGTTGCGGTGCTTGGCGGCGCTGATGAAGAACACGAACACCTCGCGCGCGGGGCCCGGCGGCTGTGCCGCGGCCACGTGCGGCAGGGCGGCGATGTCCTTGCCGGCGGCCCAGTCGCGAGCACGGGCGGCCCAGTGGTCCAGCTCGACCGGCCTGTAACCGGTGGCCAACTCATCGGCGCTGCGCATCAGGCGGGCGTAGCTGAAGTCGCCGGTTAGGTCGGCCAGCGACGGATACGTCGGCGAATCGGTGAACACGGTGGGGATACGGCGGCTGCGTGCCAGGTCCACATACGCTTCGTCGAGGAAACTGGCGTGGCGAACCTCCAGCACGTGCCGCAGCGGCCGGCCGTCGAGTTCGCGGGGCAGCTGGTCGAGGAAGGCGGCGAGATCGTCCGCGTCGAATGGCCGCCACGGCGGCATCTGCCACAGGATCGGGCCCAGCCGGTCGCCCATTTCGGCCAGGCCGCCATGGATGAAACCGCTGGCGCCCTTGCCGGCGTCGGCCAGTCGTTTGCTCTCGACGACATGGCGCGGCGCCTTCAGCGAGAAGAGGAAACCTTCGGGCGTTTCCGCCGCCCACTTCGCGTAGGTCGCCGGCTTTTGCGCGCCGTAGAAGGTGCCGTTGATCTCGATCGCGCGCAGCTGGCGACTGGCGTATTCCAGTTCGCGCCGTTGCACGAGTTTCGCCGGGTAGAAGTTGTTGCGCCACGGCGCATAGGTCCAGCCGCCGATGCCGACGCGGATCGTGCCATGCGTGTTCATGGCGTGATTCCGGTGGGTCGGTGGCGCAGCCATTCGGAGGTGCCCATGCACAGCACCAGCCACACCGCGCCGGTGGCATAGCCGGCCAGCACGTCGCTGAAATAGTGCACCTGCAGCAGGATCCGGCTTACCCCGATCACTCCGACCATCAACACCGCGCCGGCAATGATGGCGCGATGGAAGCGCGGCGTCAGCCGCAGCAGCACATAGGCCAGCATGCCGTAGAACACCATGGCGCCGAACGCGTGCCCGCTGGGGAAACTCCATCCCGGTTCGACGATGAAACCGTGGTCGTGCAGCGGGCGCGCGCGCCGGAACAGCGCCTTCAGCCCGCCGTTGATCGGCAGGATGCCGAGCAGGGCCACGCTCCAGCTCGCCGCCAGCGGCCACTGGCGCCGCAGCAGCAGGATGAGCAGCACCACGGCCGCCGCACTGGCGACCCACAAGGTGTCGCCCAGATGGGTGATGGCGGCGATCATGCGCAGCACCGGCACCGGCAGGTGAGCGCGCAGGCTGGCGGCGAGGCTGGCGTCGAAATGGCCGAGGCCGGTCGTGGGCTGGTCGGAAATCGCCAGCACCAGGCCACCGAAGAACAGCCCCAGCAGCACGCACAGAAGCAGGCCCGTGCGCTGGCGCAGCATCGTGGGCGGCTGACCCAGCAGCGCGGCACGGCGCTGCCAGTGCGCATTGCGTTGCCAGGCCAGGTCGCCGGCCAGCAAGGCCAGCAGCAACAACAAGGCCCACAGCAGAAGCGCGTGGTCGGCGATCCATTCCACCGGCGTGTTCATTCCCGTCCTCGTTTCGCGTGCTGATCCGCGCATGATCGCGGTTGGCGTCGCCGGCGTCGAGACGGCGCGCTGCACTCGCCGCGCTGGCCTTGCGGGCGATTTCTCGCGATAGTGCGCGGATCGTCGCTTGAGGGGAGAACTTCGATGGTCCAGCGATTCGGGTCCGTGCGTGCGCTGTCGTTGCGGTTGCTGGCCGGCCATGCCTTGCTGGTGCTCGGCACCTCGGCGCTGGCGCAGGCTCCGGCCAAGCCGCAGCTGCCGCCGCCGGTGTCCACCGGCGACATCGTGCAACCGCTGCTGCCGGCGCAGTTGCAGGATTTCGATGCGTACATGGCCCACACGCTGAAGACCTTCGAGGTGCCGGGCATCGCGGTGGCCATCGTCAGGAACGGCAAGGTGGTGATGGAGCGCGGCTTCGGCGTGAAGGAGCTGGGCAAGCCGGACCAGGTCGATGCGCACACCCTGTTCGCGATCGCCTCCAACACCAAGGCATTCACCGCCGCGGCGCTGCAGCAACTGGCCGACGCGGGCAAGCTGGACATGGACGACCGCGTGATCGACCACCTGCCGTGGTTCCGCATGTCCGACCCCTACGTGACGCACGAGATGCGCATCCGCGATCTGCTGGCCCACCGCAGCGGACTGAGCCTGGGCGCGGGTGACCTGCTGTACTGGCCGCCGACCTCGTACACCACGAAGGAAGTGGTGGAGAGGCTGGCGAAGGTGCCGCTGAAGAACGGCTTCCGCAGCCACTACGCCTACGACAACATCCTGTTCGCCGTGGCCACCCTGGTGATCGAGCAGGCCTCCGGCCAGAGCTACGCGGACTACGTGCGCCAGCACCTGTTCAAGCCGGTGGGCATGGACGAATCGCTGATCGACATGACGTATCTCAAGCCCGGCATGGACGTGGCCACCGGCCATGCGCCGTACGAGTTCAAGGACGTCAAGCCGGTGCCGCCGATGGCTTGGCTCAACGATCCCGGTGCCGGCGGCATCTATGCGAGCGTGCACGACCTGGCCAAGTGGATGAACGTGCAACTGGCCGGCGGTGCGCTGCCGACGATGGGCGCCGACGGCAAGCCGCAGCGCGTGTTCTCCGAGAAGAGCCACCGCGAGATGTGGTCGATGCTGACCCCGATCCCGATCAGGAAAGCGCCGATCCCCGAGCTTGAACCGCTGACGCCGGACTATTACGGCTACGGCGAGGGCTGGTTCCTCGGCCAGTACCAGGGCCGCAAGCTGGTCTGGCACACAGGTGGCTGGCCCGGCTTCGTCTCGCGCGTGACCATGGTGCCGTCGCTGAAGCTCGGCGTGGTGGTGCTGACCAACCAGCAGTCCGGCGCCGCGTTCAACGCGGTGACGTACCGCGTGCTGGACGCGTACCTCAACCCGTCGCACAAGACCGACTGGGTCGCGGTGTACCAGAAGGCCGTGCAGCACGCCCAGGCCAAGGCCGACGACAGCGTGGCAAAGCACGAACAGGCGCGCGACAAGCGCAGCAAGCCCTCGCTGCCGCTGACCGACTACGCCGGCACCTATCGCGACCCGTGGTACGGCGACGTCATCATCAGCCAGGAGCGCGGCAAGCTGCGCATGCGCTTCGGCAAGACCGAACAACTGGTCGGCACGTTGACGCCATGGCAGCACGACAGCTTCACCGTGCGCTGGGACGACCGTTCGCTGGACGCCGACGCCTTCGTCGATTTCGCGCTGGACATGGACGGCAAGATCCGCGAAGTGCGCATGCAGCCGATCTCGCCGCTGACCGATTTCAGCTTCGATTTCCAGGACCTGCGATTGGTGCCGGTGGAAGCCGCCAGCGGGGCGAAAGCGGGCAAGTGATCCATCACGGCGCCGTTCGCGGCGCCCATGCCGAAGGGGAAGGAACATGAATCATCGTCGTCATGCGGGGGCGATCCTGCTCTCGTTCGGTTTGCTGGTCGGCATTGCGCAGGCGCGCAGCGACAACGCGCTGGCGCATCGCTGCGTCCGCGTCGAGCTGGGCGCGGCCAGCACCCAGGCGACCTCGGGCCGGCTGCTGCTGTTCGCGGTTGAAGCCAAGGCGGCCGAGGCGACGGCCCTGGCGGAGTCCAAGGGCAAGAGCAGTGCGGTCGAATCGGTCGACGCCAATCCGTTCAGCGGCACGGTGACCAGCGTGGCGGCGCGGGAAGTGAGCCACTGGGTGCCCGGGCAGGCCATCGACGTCGACACCGGCGACGTGGCGTACCCGGAGCCGTGGTCGCGGCTGCCGCCGGGCGATTACCTGGTGCAGGCCGTGCTCGACGTGAATCACGACTACAACTACACCGGGCGCGGCGCCGGCGACCTGGTCAGCGATGTGGTGAAACTGCACTTGCCGGCGACCCGCGTGCCGACGCTGGCACTGGCGAAGGCACTGCCGGCCGAGGGCGACCCGTGGGCCATACCCGATTCGGCGTCGCCGACCCTGCGCGAAAACGTGGCCGCGGCGCGCCCGCACGCGCACCTGGTCGATTTCGTCAGTCCCTCGTTGACTGCGTTCTGGGGCCGGCCGATCCACATGCGCGGCTGGGTGTTGACTCCGCCCGGCTACGACGCCAAGGCTGCGGCGCGCTACCCGACCGTCTATTACACCCAGGGTTTCGGCGGCAACAACGATCGCGTGATCGGCCCGGTCGTCACCGTCTACACCGCGATGGCGAAGCAGCAGATGCCGCCGATGATCTGGGTGTTCCTGGATGAGTCCAGCCCCACCGGCACCCACGAGTTTGCCGATTCGGTCAACAACGGTCCGTGGGGACAGGCGCTGACCACCGAGTTGATCCCGCATCTCGAAGCGCACTACCGCATGGACGCCGATGCCAACGGTCGCTTCCTCAACGGTCATTCCTCCGGTGGCTGGGCCACGCTGTGGCTGCAGACGCGCTATCCGAAGCTGTTCGGTGGCACCTGGTCGACCTCGCCCGATCCGGGCGACTTCCACGATTTCACCGGCGTGGATCTTTACGCGCCGCATGCCAACGTCTACCGCCGGCCCGACGGCTCGGCCTATCCGCTGGTGCGCAACCACGACAAGGTGCTGGGCACCTTCGAGCAGTTCGCGAAACTCGAGCGCGTGCTGGGCAGCTATGGCGGCCAGTTGGCCTCGTTCGAGTGGGTATTCTCGCCGCGCGGTGAGGATGGTCGGCCCGTGCCGATGTTCGACCGCGACACCGGCGCCGTCGACCCGGCGGTGGTGGCGTACTGGCGCGATCACTACGACATTGCCTATCGCCTGCAGCAGCACTGGCCGCAGTTGAAGCCCGACCTGGACGGCAAGATCCACCTCTACGTGGGCACGGCCGACACGTTCTATCTCGACGGTTCCGCGCACAAGCTGAAAACCGTGCTCGATGGCCTGGGGGCGAAGACGGAGTTCCGTTTCCTGCCCGACCGCACCCACGGCAACCTGTACTGGATCGGCGAGGACCACCACGGCCTGCTCAAGCAGATCGGCTGGGCGATGTATGCGATCGCGCGGCCGGATTCCAGGCTGAAACCCGTCGTCACGCCCTGATCCTCATCGCGCCGTGAGGCGGGCACCGCCCGCCGCCCGCGCGGTGTCGGTTCATTCCGGCTGCCACGGGTCGTAGCTGCCGATGTACCAGAGGTGGCCCTCCGGGTCGTGGCAGCTGTAGCCGGCTCCGCCGTAGTCCTTTTCGGCGTAGTCGTCGACGATCACCGCGCCGGCTGCCTTCGCCCGCTCGTAGTGGGCCTTGCAGTCGGTCACGGTCACGCAGGCGCACTGCGTCTCGCGACCGCCGATCTCGTCGGGTTGCGCAATGTGCCGGCCGAAATCGTCATGACGCACGCCGCCGAGCATGATCATGCCGCGGCCGTAGGCCAGTTGTGCGTGCTCGACCTGGCCGGCGTCGTTTTCGTAGACCGCGTGCCGTTCGAAAGCGAATGCCTGGCACAGCCAGTCGATGGCCGCGTGGGGATCGCGATAGCGCAGGCAAGGGATGATGGTGCTGCCGCCGGACTGTTCCATGGGTACCTCCGTGGTGGAATTTCGCAGAGCGGATGGCGCGGTCGTTCCGCTCGCGCGAAACGACGTCACGGCCCTGCAGGGACGCGACCAGATTAGCCCGGCGAGGTGTGGCGGTCTTGTAGATTTCCGTCGCTCAGTCGAGCGGCAGGTGGTTCGAGTACGGGCCGCGCGCGGCCATGAACGCGGTCGGCGTGACGCCGGCGAACTGGCGGAACTCGTGGGTCAGGTGGGCCTGGTCGAAATAGCCGCCATCGGCTGCCACCTGGCTCCAGTTCACCGTGGGCTGCGCTGCCGCATGATCCACCACCGCACGAAAGCGCAGCAGCCGCGTGTAGTGCTTGGGGCGCATGCCCACCTGGCGCCGGAACAGCAGGCCGAAGCGGCGCTCGGACAAGCCCGCCTCGCGCACCAGCGGCGCGATGCGTTGTACCTGCGGCGGGTCGGCCAATCGGTCCAGCGCGTAGGCGATGGCCGGGTGCAAGGCGGTGCTGTGCAGGCGTCGCACCAGCCACAGGGTCAGCAGGTGCAGGCGGTCCCGTGGTGCGGGGGTTTCCAGCAATTGCTCGCGCAGCAGCGCGGCAGCCGGCCCGAACAAATCACCCAGGTCGATGTCCCGTCCGATCAGCGTGGTGGCGTCCTCGCCGGTCAGTGCGTGGGCGCCTCCCGGGTGGAACACCACGCCCATCACGCGGATCTGTTCGGCGGTGTCGATGATCTCGCTGCGCAGGGTGGGACCGCCTAGTACGCAGGCGGACGAGCGGATGCAGCGCCGCTCTGCGTCGTCAGTGTAGACGCGGGTTTCGTCCTCGTGCAGGTTGATGATGAGCTGCGCCCCGGGTTGCGGCAGCACGCGCTCGTGGCGATGCGCCGCGGGCGGCATGTCCCAGTCCCA
>CALCWL010000261.1 GCA_937906285.1 uncultured Rhodanobacter sp.
CCAGAAGTACGAGATGTTCGACGTCAACGTGTACCAGGAAAACATGTTCCACACGAAGATGCACATCAAGGACTTCGACCTGGACACCTACCTGTTCGAGTCGCACGCCGACGACCTGTCGTTCAAGGAGCGCCAGCGGATCGAGTCGCTGCTGCGGCGCGAAATCGAGGAGCTGTTCCACGGCCGCAACCTGATGTGAACCAGAAAAAAACCCGCCGAGAGGCGGGTTTTTTTTCATCGGTCGATGCCGCTCAGACCTGTTCCAGCCAACCCCACTTGTCGTGGGTGCGTCCGTCGAACAGGCCGAAGAACAGCTCCTGCAGGCGCAGCGTGACGCGGCCGGCCTTGCCGGCGCCGACCTGTTTGCCGTCGACCGAGCGGATCGGGGTGATCTCCGCGGCGGTGCCGCACATCAGCACCTCGTCGGCCAGGTACAGGTACTCGCGCGGGATGTCGCGTTCGACCACCTCGATGCCGTCCTCGCGGGCCAGCGTCTTCAGCGTGTCGCGGGTGATGCCGGCGAGGATCGAGGCGCTGGCCGGGGTGGTGTGCAGCACGCCGTCGAAGACCAGGAACAGGTTCTCGCCGGCGCCCTCGCTGAGCAGGCCGCTGGCGGACAGCGCGATGCCTTCGCCGAAACCGAGCCGGCGCGCCTCGCGCGCGATCAGCTGGCCGGAAAGATAATTGCCGCCGGCCTTGGCGCCGGCCGGGATGGTGTTGGGCGCAAAGCGCTGCCAGCTCGACACGCAGGCGTCGATGCCGTTCTGCAGTGCCTCCGGCCCGAGGTACGGGCCCATCGGCCACGCGGCCACGGCCATGTCGATCGGCGTTTCGGCCGACAGGCCGAAGCCGCCCAGGCCGCGGTACGCCACCGGGCGCAGGTACGACGCGCCGAGGCCGTTCCTGCGGATTACCTCGCGGCAGGCTGCGGCCAGCTCCTCGAACGAGTACGGCAGCTGCATGTCGTAGATCTTGGCCGACAGGAACAGCCGGTTCAGGTGGTCGGTGAGGCGGAAGATCGCCGCGCCGTCGGGCGTGGCGTAACTGCGGATGCCTTCGAACACCGACGAACCGTAATGCAGCGCGTGCGACATCACGTGGGTGGTGGCCTCGGCCCACGGCTTGATGTGGCCGTTCTGCCAGATCCATTCGGGGTACTGCTGCGCCATGTTCGGTTCTCCCTGAAGACTGCACATGATAGCGCGTCGCTGCGGGGGCGGCGTTTACGGCGCGTTGCGCAGCCACAGGCAGCCGGCCCGGCGCACGATGTCGAAACGCCACGTGGAACCCGCGCCGTCGGCGCCGGCGGTGTGCAGCACCAGTTGATCCGGCGCGGCGGTTGCCGCCGGAGCAGGGTCACCGGCGAGGGGCGGCCCGTTGTCCGGCAGCGCGGCGACGGATGCCGCGTGAGCGGGCAGGTCGACCTGCAGCAGCGGTTGTTCCATCAGCGTGGTCAGCGCGCGGATGTCGGCAATCGCCGCACCGCGGCCATAGCCGTCCCACAGGATCAGCCCACCCATGCGCACGCTGTCGCGCCGCGCGAATGCGTCGATCACGCTTTGGCGCAGTTCGTCGATGCTGGCCGCGCACAACACCGGAGGCGGTCCGCCCGGTGCGGGCGTGTTCGTGGATGGCGGCGCGGGGTTGACCGGCGTCGCGCGCAGCGCGGCACAGGGCTGGTCGGTGAACACCGCGCCCCCGTTGGCGCCGATGCAACGATGGATCGGCGTCTGTGCCGCAGCGGGGGCGGCGCACGCAAGCAAGGCCAGGCTGAGCAGGGCGACCAGGCGCAACATCCGGGCAGCATACGTCAGCCGGGATTCGGGATACGCGAAAGCCGGCGCGTCTGCTTTTGCGAATCCGGAATTCCGAATCCCCGATCCCGGCCTACAACTGCTGCAACACCGCCTGCGTGGCGCGGGCGCGGTTGAGCGTGTAGAAATGCAGCCCCGGCGCGCCCCCGTCGAGCAGGCGCCGGCACAGTTGCGCCACCACTTCGGCGCCGAGCGCGCGCACCGCGTCCGCGTCGTCGCCGTGGGCCTGCATGCGCTTGGCGATCCAGCGCGGGATTTCCGCGCCGC
>CALCWL010000262.1 GCA_937906285.1 uncultured Rhodanobacter sp.
CCGTTCTATATACTCGCGCGATGATGAGACTCTCCAGGGATGTCGCCGGCCCTTGCCTGGCGCCCGGCGGCAGTGTGGTCGCGGTGGGCGCGTTCGACGGCCTGCATCGTGGCCACCAGGCGCTGCTGGCGCAGGTGCTCGCGCGCGCGCGCGAACTGGACTGCAGCCCGCTGGTGGTGAGCTTCGAGCCGTTGCCGCGCGCGTTCTTCTCGCCGCAGCCGTTGCCGCGGATTTCCAGCGTGCGCGACAAGCTGCGCGGCTTCGCCGCCGCCGGCATGCAGCAGACCCTGCTGCTGCGCTTCAACCGCGCTCTCACTGCGATGTCGGCGCAGGATTTCATCCGCCGTGTGCTGGTCGCGCGGCTGGCCGCGCGCGAGGTCTGGGTAGGGGCGGATTTCCGCTACGGCCACAAGCGCGCCGGCGACGTGGCGTTGCTGCAGCAGATGGGTCCCGAATGCGGCTTTCGCGCCTGCACAATGCCGGAGGTGCAGTGGCACGATGCGCGCGTATCCGCCAGCCGGGTGCGCCAGTTGCTTGCCGCCGGCGAGTTCGCCGCCGCCGAACCGCTGCTCGGCCGCCCCTTCGTGATCGAGGGCAAGGTCCAGCACGGCAACCACCTCGGTCGCACCCTGGGTTATCCCACCGCCAACATTCACTTGCGCGATCGGGTGAGCCCGGTGCAGGGCATTTTCGCTGTCCGCGTGGGTCTGGGCGAGAGCGAATGCAGCTGGCCCGGCGTGGCCAGCCTGGGCGTGCGCCCCACCGTGAACCAGGTCAGCGAGCCGCTGCTGGAAGTCCACCTGTTCGATTTCGAGGGCGACCTGTATGGCCAGCGCATGGCGGTGGAGTTCGTCGGCAAGCTGCGCGACGAGCAGAAGTTCGACGGGCTGGAGCCGCTCAAGGCGCAGATGGCGCTCGACGCGCGCCGGGCACGAGAGCTGCTGGGCATGAATCCGCGGCTGGTCGGGGCGTGAACGCAGTCCCGGGTATTTCCCGTGTGCCCGCGCATCCATTAACTTAGAAGCCTTTGCCCGCCCATGGGCGGGCCGCAACACCTTCAACGGCACCTACGCGATGACCCACGATTACAAGAGCACCATCAACCTGCCGCACACGGATTTCCCGATGC
>CALCWL010000263.1 GCA_937906285.1 uncultured Rhodanobacter sp.
CGACAGCAGCACACTGGGAAAATGCTGCTCGAATACTTGCCGCAGCGGCAAGCCGCTGGCCAGCTCTCGCCGGGCGTGCATCGCCTCGAATACCGGCGTCTCGCTGAGCCAGCGCCGCAGCCACACCGCAAAGAAACCGAACACGCCGCCGGCCAGGAACGGCACGCGCCAGCCCCAATCGAGCACGGTCGCCGGGCTCATCCGGCTGTTGATCGCCGCCGCCGCCAGCGAGCCGATCACGATGCCCACGGTCAGCCCCGAAGTGAGGCTGGCGCAGGCAAATCCCACCCGTCGCGCCGGCACGTGCTCGGCCACGAACACCCACGCGCCGGGTACTTCGCCTCCCACCGCGATGCCCTGCACCACCCGCAGCGACAGCAAGGCCAGCGGCGCCAGCATGCCGACCTGCGCGTATACCGGCAGCAGGCCGATACCCAGCGTGGGCACCGCCATCAGGAACACGCTGAGCGTGAACATCCGCTTGCGCCCCAGCTTGTCGCCATAGTGGGCCATCACGATGCCGCCCAGCGGCCGCGCGAGGTAGCCCGCCGCGAAGATGCCGAACACCTGCAGCTGCGCCAGCCACGGCGCGGTGTCGTGCGGGAAGAACAGCTGGCTCAGCGGGATCGCGAAAAACACGAACACCACGAAGTCGTAGAACTCCAGCGCGCCGCCCAGGGCCGCCAGGGTCAGCGTGCGGATGTCGCGGCGATCGAGAGTCCGGTCGTCCGTGATGTCACGCTGCAACACGAGGCCATGTTCGATCATCGTCAGTTTTCCGGGAGCCGCCGTGGCCGCCGCGGAAACATAACCCAAAAACCGGTCCGCCCGATCGACCTGGGTGCTCGGGCTGCGAGCCGTTTTCCGATGGGTCTCCGGCGCGACTGACCGGGGATTTCAAGCCCGGTCGACCGGCTGGAGCAACCGGCGGGGGCGACTCCGCCTGAGCGACAAGGCGTGCGACCGGCCCGGTCGCGCGCCGCGTCTCACGCCCGGGCAAACGGAAACGCCAGCACGTCGGCGATCGCGTCGGTGTCGGCCAGGCACATCAGCAAACGCTCCACGCCCAGCGCCACGCCGGCGCAAGCGGGCATGGCATCGAGCACGCCCAGCAGGTTCTCGTCCAGCGGGATCTCGCGCAGGCCACGCTGGCGGCGCACCGCGTTGTCGCGCTCGAAGCGCCCGCGCTGCTCGGCCGCGTCGTTCAACTCGTGGTAGCCGTTGGCCAGTTCGTAACGGCCCAGATACAGCTCGAAGCGCTCGGCCAGCGGCGGCTCGCCGGGACGGATTTTCGCCAACGCGCACTGGCTGGCCGGATAGTCGTGGATCACCGTGATGCGATCGCGCGGGAACGCCGGCTGCAGCTGGTGCGTGATCAGCAGGTCGAGCCAGTCGTCGCGGCCGAGCCCGTCCGGGCCGATGCCGAACGCGGCCAGCGGCGCGCGCAGCTCGTCGACCGGCGCATGCAGCGGATCGATGCCCAGAGCGTCCAGGAACAGTTGCCGGTACGTGGTCACCACCACCTCGGCACGCCGCCCCACCAGCCCCAGCGCGGCCTCGACCAGCACGATGGTTTCCTGCATCAGGCGACGATGATCCCAACCGACACGGTACCACTCCAGCATGGTGAACTCGGGGTTGTGCCGCCCGCCCGCCTCGCCGTTGCGGAACACCCGGCCGAGCTCGTAGCAGTCGCCGACGCCCGCCGCGAGCAGCCGCTTCAGCGGGTACTCCGGCGAGGTGCGCAACCAGCGTTCGCGCGCGCCCGCGTCCACATGGCCGCTGAAGGTCGTGCTGAAGCCCTGCATGTTCGGATCGGTATTGCCGGCCGCCGACAGTACCGGAGTTTCCACCTCCAGCACGTCGCGCGCGGCGAAGTACGCGCGGATCAGGGCGTACAACCGCGCACGCAAACGCAGCGCGTCATGCAGGGCGAGACTCATCAAGCTGCCCCGTGCTCGTCGAGCAGGGCCAGCAACCGTGCCTCGTCCCATACCGGCACGCCAAGCTCCTGCGCCTTGTCCAGCTTGGAGCCGGCTTCCACGCCTGCCACCACCACGCTGGTCTTTTTCGAGACCGATCCTGACACCTTGGCGCCCAATGCCTCCAGCCGCTCCTTCGCCTCGTCGCGGCTGAGCGAGGCCAGCGTGCCGGTCAGCACGAAGGTTTGCCCGTCCAGTGGTGCCGTGGCCACGGCCGCGCCGGCAGGGATCGCCTCGAGCAGGCGCTGCATCGCCGCCTCGGCCTCACGCAACGCGGTCCGGGCAGCGGAGTCGGCCAGAAAGGCTTCCAACCCGGCCGCCGCGGCTTGCGGCACGCCAGCCGTGATCCAGTGCGCCGACCCCGCGGCGAGCAGGCGATCGAGCGTGGGGAAGTGCTGCGCCAGCAACTTGCTGCTCTTGGGGCCTAGCTTGTTGATCCCGGCCATGTCCAGCAATACGCCCAGATTCAGGCGTTCGCGCAGTTGCGGCGAAGGCGCGCTTTCGTCGCTGAACACGATGCCGGCATCGAGCAGCGCATCAACCACGCGCTGGTTGCCTGCCTGCGCGAAGAAGCCGGCGATCGAGTTGGCCACTTCGGCGCCCACGTCAGGCAGCACGCGCAGCACCGGCGCCGGCATGGCGCGCACGACGTCGAGCCGCCCCAGCCACGCGGCCAGCGTCTTGGCCGTGCTTTCGCCGATATGCATGATGCCCAGCGCGAACAGGAAGCGCGCCAGCGTGGTGTGCTTGCTGGCCTCGATGCCGGCGACCAGGTTTTCGGCCCACCGGGTGGCCACCTTGCCGGCCTTGACGGTCTCGGGCGTAGTGCCGTCGCGCTCGTCGATCGCCTGCTTCATTGCCACGAAGCTGTCGACGGTGAGCGTGTACAGATCGGCCGGCGAGTGAACGATGTCGAGCTCCACCAGGGCCTCGGCGAAGCGTTCGCCCAGACCTTCGATGTCCATCGCGCGGCGCGAGGCGAAGTGGATCAGCGCCTCCTTGCGCTGTGCCGCGCAGATCAGCCCGCCGGAGCAACGCCAGGCGGCGGCGCCCTCTTCGCGGATCAGGGCGGAATCGCAGATCGGACAGCGCTCGGGCATCGTCCATGGCACCGTGCCGGGCGGGCGCTGGTCCTTCACCACGCGCACCACTTCCGGGATCACGTCACCGGCGCGGCGCACGATCACGGTGTCGCCGATGCGCGCATCCAGCCGCGCGACCTGGTCGGCGTTGTGCAGCGTGGCGTAGGT
>CALCWL010000264.1 GCA_937906285.1 uncultured Rhodanobacter sp.
GCCCGCGCCGAATCCAGATCCAGGCCATCGACCACGGCAGCGAGAACCTCGGCGGGCGCGGTGTTCACGTTGAGTGCGGTCGTCGCCGGCAGCGCCGTCACGAAGGGCGCGAGGCGCGCGCGGACATCGCTGTCGAAGCCACGCACAAAAGCCAGTTCGCCCAGGTCGACCAGCGGTCGGTTGGCCGCGAGACGCGGCTGGCTGAGCCCGCGGTAGTACGCGTCCTCCGCCCCGCCCGCCGGCTGCGCCACGCTGTCGGCGTCGAGCCAGTCGGCGAGCGCGTCGGCAAGTTCCGCCGGCAGGCCGAGAATGGAAAGCAAACGCTGGAAGCGCGCGTACTGGGTGAGGTCGAGTTTGCCGTTGCGGACCAGGTCGTTGAGATTGAACCGGCCCTGCTGGTCCTCGATGTAGCCGGCAACTTCACCGTTCTCGAACGGAATCGGCGGCAGGCGCAGCGCCCACGGTTCTCCGGCATGGTCGACGGCGCCGCTGGCGCGGCGGTCGTCGAACAGGATCGCGCGCACCCAGTCACCTCCGGCCGCGACCAGTTCCTCGGCCTGGACATGGTCGGCGGCCAGTCCGGCCTGGCGCGACCATGTGCCCAGCGCGACCAGCATGGCCGTGGCCGCCACCGCCGCCACGGCCATGATCGCCATCGCCATCAGCAGAGCCGCACCACGCTCGCGCCGGCTCATGAGCGCA
Source organism: uncultured Rhodanobacter sp. (assembly GCA_937906285.1). Lineage (GTDB taxonomy): Bacteria > Pseudomonadota > Gammaproteobacteria > Xanthomonadales > Rhodanobacteraceae > Rhodanobacter. Next base: position 703 of record CALCWL010000264.1, read on the forward strand.
GCGCGAACACGCGCACCACGGTTTCGCCCGAGCCGAACACGACTTGCATGCGCACGGCCAGGGGTAGCGGGGGATCGGTCGGCGTCGTCGGCCAGGTGTCGGTCCAGCTCAGCGCCGGGGTGAGGTATTGCAGGCTCAAGCGGGTCACGCCGCCGAGCACCACGTAGCGGGCCGGCGGCGTGGCGGCAGCCAGGTCGAGTCCCGGCCAGATCCACAATTCGACCTGGTGCGCAGCGTTCATGTCGTAACCGATGCGATACGGTGCACCGGCGTCGTCCCTGCCGGCGAAACGAGTGAATTCCAGCCGTGGCGCCTGCGCCGCATCGGGTCGACCGATCCACGCGGGCGAGATGCCGACATCGCTGCGCACCGTGCGCGGGGCAGCAAACCGCACATCGCGCGCGAAGCGGGCGAAGAACGACGCCGCCTGCCGCCACTGCGCGGATTCCGCCTGGATGCGGTCGCGCGACGCCATGACCACGCCCAGTCCGCGATAGGCCATCAGCGTGAGCAGCGAAAGCACGAGCAGCGCCGCCAGCAGCTCGATCAAGGTGAACCCGGCGGCACCACGAAACCGGCGAATGTTCATGGGCCACTCTGCGCGGGATCGACGACGAAACCCACGGAATGCGCGAGAGAGTGCGCCGGCTGCGCGGGCATGAAGACGAAGACGTCGACGCGATGGAATGCCGGATTCGGCGTTGCGGACACGTCCTCGCGCCAGCCGAGTTCGAGGCCGCCCTGGCGCTGCGCGCCCGTGTGCACGCCGACCGCCAGCCAGTCGCCACGGGCATGATGCTCGGCGAGCCGATCGGCCGCGACCCAGCCGGCCAGCAGGCGCGCATGCAATTCGCCGACATGGTTGATGCCCTGCGTAGCCACGCGCAAAGCGGCAAGCAACGACACCGCGACGATCGTCATGGCGACCAGCACTTCGACCAGGGTGAACCCCTGCGAGTCATTGCGCGGCCATGTCGCCATAGGTTTTCCCCTGCCCGGGCGCAATGCGCAAGTCGCCGACCGGAGAGGCAGCGATGCCGTAGTGGTCGGCACCCAGTGCCAAGTCCATCGAGAACGCCGACAAGCCATCGGATGGGAACTGCAGGCGCATGCTCGCCTGCGCTGCGGCAGCCTCGCTGCGCAGCTGCGATATCCGCATGCCGTGCGGCAGGCTGCGTGCACGCAACCCGTCGTCGTCGCGGATCTCGGACCACCCGTCGTCACCGCCATGGCGCCAGAAGCGGTAACTGCGGCCGTCGGAAGTCCACGCGATGGCGGTGCCGGAGATGCGCGCCTCCTGGGCGGCAAGCTCCAGCAGCTGCGCGAGCCGCTCGGCCTCGACCCGCAACAGGTCGCCGTTGCCGGGTTGCATCCTCGCGCTGATGGTTCCCGCCAGGATGCCCATGATCAGCACCGCGACCAGCATCTCCAGCAGCGTGAAGCCGCGTGTACCGTGGCGGGCAGTCGCTTCACGCACGGCGCGGGTCTCCGTCACAGGGTCCACGAACCGATGTCGGCATCGTTGCCCTCGCCGCCGGGGGCGCCGTCGGCGCCCAACCCGTAGACGTCCACTTCCCCGTGCGTGCCCGGGTTCAGGTACTGGTAGGGATGGCCCCAGGGATCCATCGGCAGGCGTCCGACATACCCCTCGGGCTTCCAGTTCGACGGTATCGGGTCGGAGTCCGGCCTGGACACCAGCGCCCGCAATCCCTGCTCAGTGGTGGGGTAACGCCGGTTGTCCAGGCGGTAGAGCTGGAGGGCCTGCATCAGACTGGCGATGTCCTGGCGCGATGCGGTCACGCGTGCTTCGTCAGGCCGGCTCATCACCTTCGGCACGACGAGCGCGGCGAGGATGCCCAGAATGACCACGACCACCATCAGTTCCAGCAGGGTGAAGCCGCGTTGGGACGAAACATGTATCGGCATGGTGGCGCCACCTTGGATATGCGGAATGAGTGCGGGGTCGAATGACCGGTCGCGTTGCGCATGCACGCGGCGGCAGGTCGAAACGTCTCCGGCGCTGACGCAACGCATGCGGAGCAACGCGCACGAGCCATCGGCCGGAACATGCACAGAGGTCCCCGTTGTGATGCGAACGGCGGCTCGCAGGTTCCGCATGGCATGCATGCACCCGGCGATGCGGCATGCCAGCAGGCCCTTCAACAACGAGGTCTTCGTCGACCTGCGCGCCGACGGGAACCTTCTTCGCGCTGCTGCGTCGGTTGGTACACGGGACTGATGCCCTGCACTCGGCACGATGCGGTGCGGGTACGCGCGGCGAGGGATGCGCGCGAGTTCATCGGCCCGTCGAGTGAACCCCGCGATGTCGGCTGGTGCCGCCGGCACGGGTTGTCGCGGCCGCTGGAAAAGGGGCACGCGGAGCGTTTTTCCTGACTGGGTGCGTCCAATTGAAGAGGGAGTGCAAATGAGCAGATTCATGCGCAAGAAATGGTTGCCGGCAGCCCTGCCTGTCGCGCTTGCCGTCGGTCTCGCCGGCTGCGGCGGTTCCAGTCACGACGGTCAGGCCTCCACGCCGCCGCCACCCCCGGCTCCGACGGTGGTCTCCACTACTCCGGCCAATGGCGCCACCGGTGTCCTGAATACGGCGGAAGTCAGTGCCACGTTCAGTCAGGCGATCGATCCGGCGACGTTGAAGAACGCCACCTTCAACGTGAACTGTCCGGCCGAAGCCGCTCCTTTCGGATCCGTCACCTACGATGCGGCCACGAGGAAAGCCACGTTCGTGCGCATCACCGAATCGCCGACCAACCTGCCGCAGTCCGAGGTGGCTGAACCCATGGCGCCGAACGTCACCTGCACGGCGACCATCACGACCGGCGTCAAGGGCACCAACGGCGCTGCGCTGGCGACGAATTTCACCTGGACATTCTCGACCGTGACCGACACGGCGTTCCTGGACCAGGGCAAGCAGATCTTCCGTTTCGACACGTTCGGCAACGAGACGACGTGGACCGACACGCTGCACATGAACGATGTCATCGCCGCGGCCGTCGATCCGACAACGGCACTGGCCGTCGGGCTGAAAGTGGACGCGGAAGCGCTTCCGCCTTCCGTCGTAGCAGGCATCCAGGACGGCAGCATCAGCCTGACCAGTCCCGACACCACGCTGGCGCTGATCGGCCTCGATGCGGTGGTGGGCATCAAGGGAACCGTGGAAACCGTCAACGGCAAGAGCACGCTGACCCGCGTCGGGATCACCTGCGCGCTGTGCCATTCCACGGTCGACAACTCGTTTGCACCGGGTATCGGCAAGCGCCTCGATGGCTGGCCCAATCGCGATCTCGATCCCGGCCTGATCATTTCGCTGTCGCCGGCGCTGACCCAGGCGCAAAAGGCCGTCTACAGCTCGTGGGGTCCGGGCCGGTACGACCCCCGCTACAACATCGACGGGATCAACGGTCCGCAGGTGATCTCGCCGGCGTTCGGACTGCAGGGCATCCACAAGATCATTGCGACCGGCGACGGCGACGACCTGGCCTACTGGAACCGCTATGTCGCCGTGACCCAGATGGGTGGGCACGGCAACTTCACCGACGCGCGCGTCGGCACCGGCATCGACATCACCAACGGTACCGATGACCTGGTCACCGCCAAGCTGCCCGCGCTGCAGGCTTATCAGCTGTCGATTGCCGCGCCGCCCGCACCGGCCGGCAGCTTCGACGCCGCGGCCGCAGCACGCGGCAAGGCGCTCTTCGAGGGCAAGGCGGGCTGCATCACCTGCCACAGCGGCCCCGAATTCACCGACGCCAACGAACGCCTGCACCCGGCAAGCGACGTGGCGAGCGAACCCGAAGCCGCCGGCGTGCCAAGCTACGCATCGCGCACGGCAACCAAGCAGTACCGCACCGCGCCGTTGAAGGGCGTATGGCAGCATCCGCCGTACTTCCACAACGGCTCGGCGGCCACGCTCGACGACGTCGTGGCGAAGTACAACGCGAAGCAGGCGCTTGGCCTGAGCAGCGCGGAGGTTGCCGATGTCGCGCAGTACGTGAAGTCGCTGTAGTACATGCGGCGCCCGGCCAGGAGCGGATGCCGACGGGAAGGTCGCAGCGCGACCCGGCAGATCAAGCCGAACCCGCGACGCGCTCCGCCCGGGCGGCTGAGGTCATCCCCCGGCTCCGCCGGGGGATGCCCGCTGCAGGCATGCCCGGTCGGCATGTGAGGCAAGGCAGCGATGATCTGGCCACCAGCCCCCGTAAACGGGTGACGGAACCCCTCGTCCTCGTGGAAAGCGCCTTCCGCCGAAAGCCACGCTATCAAGACCGCGGTCATGTGCGCGCAGCGCATGCCGAGAAACGGAAAGCTGTCGCTCAGCATGCGGCCGAGCCTGGCATCGCCGGGAGCACGGTTCCCTGCACGCGTGCCAGCCGCTCCCGCGCGACAGCGGCAGCACGCCGCATGGACAAGCGCCATCACCATTGCGGACAATCACGGAGATGACCGCCACGCCCGCCGCCGCGCCCCTGCTCGAAGC
>CALCWL010000265.1 GCA_937906285.1 uncultured Rhodanobacter sp.
AGCGTGCTGGCCACGGTCAAGCGCGACGGCATCGAGGCCAAGGGCGGCGAGTGGTCCGCCGCGGAGGAAGAAGCCTTCAAGGCGCCGCTGCGCGAGCAGTACGAACGCCAGGGTCACCCGTACTACGCCAGCGCCCGGTTGTGGGACGACGGCATCATCGATCCGGCCGATACCCGCCGCGTGCTGGGCCTGGCGATCTCCGCCTCGATGAATGCCCCGATCGAACCACAGCCGTATGGCGTGTTCCGCATGTGATCGCGGCGAGATCCGGCGCGGCAACGTGAACGGGTATTCGCGGTGTCGCAGGCCGGGATCGGTGTTTGCTGCAGCCGATGGAAACGATGGACAAGCCCGCGCGCCAGCGTCCGGCCGATCTTCAGCTCGACAGCCTGCGCCGCATGCCGGCGCCTTGACGCACGCCGAAAAGATCAGCCACGCGGCGGCTCGCCGCGCAGGCGCACGTCGTCGGCAGGCATGTCGGTGCGCTCGGCGGCGGCCTCGCGCTGCGACTCGAAGAAGCGCTGCACCTGCTGGCACACGGCCATGGTGTTCTCGCGCGCGATCGCCGAGACCAGGAACCAGGGCTGGGTCCAGCCCAGCTTATCGATGATGCCCTGCGCCACCGACTGGCGCTCATCCTCGGGCAGCACGTCGGCCTTGTTCAGCACCAGCCAGCGCGGGCGCTCCAGCAGCTCCGGGTTGAACTTCTGCAGTTCCTGCTCGATCGCGCGCACCTGCTCCGCCGGGTCGGTGCCGTCGATCGGCGCGATGTCGACGATGTGCAGCAGCAAGCTGGTGCGCGCCACGTGGCGCAGGAACTGGATGCCCAGCCCGGCGCCTTCGGAAGCGCCCTCGATCAGGCCGGGAATGTCGGCGATCACGAAACTCTGGTCGGTGCCCAGGCTGACGACGCCCAAGTTCGGGTGCAGCGTGGTGAACGGGTAATCGGCCACCCGCGGCGTCGCCGCCGACACGGCGCGGATGAAGGTGGACTTGCCCGCATTCGGGAAGCCGAGCAGGCCAACGTCGGCCAGCAGGCGCAGTTCCAGCTTCAGCTCGCGTACCTCGCCCGGCGTGCCCGGCGTGGCCTTGCGCGGCGCCCGGTTCACCGAGCTCTTGAAATGGATGTTGCCCAGCCCGCCCTTGCCGCCCTGCGCCACCAGCATGCGCTGGCCGTGGGCAGTGAGATCGCCGATCACCTCGTCGGTGTCGACGTTGGTGACCATGGTGCCGACCGGCACGCGGATCGTGGTGTCCTCGCCGCCCTTGCCGTACATCTGGCTGCCCATGCCGTTCTCGCCGCGCTGCGCCTTGAAGCTGCGCTGGTGGCGGAAATCGACCAGGGTGTTCAGGCCCTCGTCGGCCACCAGCCACACCGACCCGCCCGCGCCGCCGTCGCCGCCGTCGGGGCCGCCGAACGGAATGAACTTCTCCCGCCGGAAGCTGATGCAGCCATTGCCACCGTCACCGGCCAGGACCTTGATTTGCGCTTCGTCGACGAATTTCATGGGATGGGGCCGGGAATAGGGAATCGGGAATAGGGAATCGGAAAAGCAGGTAACCGGGAACATGGTACGGAACTTGCGACAGCCCCGCTTTTACCATTCCCTATTCCCTATTCCCGGCAGCACAAAACAAAAGCCCCGCCAAGGCGGGGCTCTCGTCACCACGCTTGGCGAGCTTACGCCTGCACGACGTCGACGAAACGGCGGTTCTTGTCACCGCGGATGGCGAACTGGACCTTGCCGTCGACCAGCGCGAACAGCGTGTGGTCGCGACCCAGGCCGACGCCGTTGCCCGGATGGAACTGGGTGCCGCGCTGACGCACGATGATGTTGCCGGCCTCGATGGCCTGGCCACCGTAAACCTTGACGCCGAGGTATTTCGGGTTCGAATCGCGACCGTTGCGGCTGGAACCTACGCCCTTTTTATGTGCCATGACTCAATGCTCCAGGTGCTCAGGCGTTGATGCCCGTGATCTCGATTTCGGTGAAATGCTGCCGATGGCCCTGCTGACGCTTGTAGTGCTTGCGGCGGCGGAACTTGATGATGCGGATCTTGTCGGCGCGGCCGTGCTTGCGCACGGTGGCGCTGACGGTGGCGCCCTCGACGACCGGCGCACCGATGGTGACCGACTCGCCGGTGCCGACCAGCAACACCTGGTCAAAGCTGACCGTGGCGCCTTCATCGGCGGTCAGCAGCTCCACGCGCAGCACGTCGCCCTGCTGCACCCGGTACTGCTTGCCACCGGTCTTGATGACTGCATAACTCATGGGAATGCCCTTCTGTCGTTATTCTCTTGGGTATCGCCAAGGCCCGACGGGTCTGGCGAACCGCGGATTATAGCGACGGCAACCCGGCCTGGTCAAATACTAAGCAGACCCTCGAAATGCCCGTCCGGCGCTCAGTGGGCCACGGCCGGCGGCGGCGCGCTGCCGCTGGCGGCGGGGCTGGCCGGACAGCGGCCGGTGGCATCCAGCGTGCCCTTCTGTTGCAACTCCCGGATCATCTGCTCGCCACGCTCGCGCCCCCATTGCTGGCCGACCTGCATGCCCTCGGCCATCGTCTGCGGCATCTGGGTGATCACCTTCTGGCCCAGCGCGGACTTGTAGAACTTCAGCAGGCCGGCCACATCGGCAGCGGTGAAATGCTGCTGGTAGACCGGCACCATCCGGTCCAGCAGCTGCTCGGTGCCAGCCGCGTCGATGAATCCCTGCCAGTAGGACGCCGGCACGCAAGGAACGGCCTGGCTCATCACGCTGGCCATCTGCGTGTTCATCTGGCCGAACATCTGGCTCAGGTGCATCACCTCGAACAGCTGGCGTACCTGCCTGGCGCTGGGTTGCGCCGCCACTGCCGCGCCGCTCGCGCCCCATGCCAACACGGCCGCAGCCGCCATTCCTGCCCATCGGTGCATGCCGGTCTCCGGTCGAGGAAACCGTCATTTAGCCACAGCCGCCGCGTCAGCGGAACGCGCGGCACGGCTGGATTCGAGTGAACTATCCAAACTACTTGGTATAGTAATGAGTCCCCCCCATATACGGCGTCCATGGACACCATTCGCATCCGCGGCGCACGCACGCACAATCTCAAGAACATCGACCTCGACCTGCCCCGAGACCAGCTGATCGTGATCACCGGCCTGTCCGGTTCGGGCAAATCCTCGCTGGCCTTCGACACCATCTACGCCGAAGGCCAGCGCCGCTACGTGGAGTCGCTTTCCGCGTACGCGCGCCAGTTCCTGTCGATGATGGAGAAGCCCGACGTCGACCACATCGAGGGCCTGTCGCCGGCGATCTCGATCGAGCAGAAATCCACCTCGCACAACCCGCGCTCCACCGTGGGCACGATCACC